>NZ_JBHWOO010000001.1:0-2990 GCF_043424415.1 Luteococcus sp.
AAGAAAGGCTTGATATGTAGGTGATCCTGACCCCGGTGGAACAGCGCGGCGACGCGGCGGTGACGATGGTGGTGTCGTCGAGCGGCTGGGGGCCGGTCATGGATGGGTTCGTGCCGAAGCTGGTTTTCGTGGAGGGGCAGCCACCCAGGTTGGGTGAGCCGTGGGTGGACGATTATCTGCGGTTCACCGCGGCCCGCCTGCGGCGCAATTCGGTGCTGGCTCAGGCCTTCGACTTGAAGGTCTTCTTCACCGTCGTGGGCAAACCCCCGGTCGAGGTCGACACGGCGGATGTGTTGGCCTTCATCGAACAGCAGCGTGAACCTCGCCATGGCGGCAACGTGGTCCGGCTGGTCGACGGCGAGCCAGGCCTGGCGGCTTCGACCATCAAGCGCCGGCTGGCGACGGTCACGTCGTTGTTCGACTACCTGGTCACCCGCGGTGTCTGTGAACGTCAGCCGGTGCCACGGTCGATGACGCCCCGGTCACGGTCGTTGCGGGGCTCGCCTCTGGTCCGGGCTCCGAAACGGCTGCCGCAGGTGCTGTCACCGGGTGAGGCGGTCGCGTTGATGGGCGCATTGCGCACCGAGCGAGACCGGGCGATGGTCACGCTGATGCTGCATGCCGGGCTGCGACGCTGTGAGGTGCTGGGCCTGCGTCTGACAGACATCCAGCTGGGCGACGGCAGGGTGTTCGTCCATCAGGGCAAGGGCGGCCACGAACGCATCGTCCCTGTCGTTGATGCGTTCTTCACCCACCTGGCCGCCTACTTGACCACCGAACGGCCACCGGGCTGTGACACCGGGCTGGTGTTCGTGGTGGTGAAGGGGCCCCGCCGCGGCATGCCGTTGAGCGCAGCAGGGCTGGATGAAGTCCTTGCTGGGGCCCGTCAACGGGCGGGACTACGCCACGCGACCTGCCATGAGCTGCGTCACACATGCTTCACCCGGCTACGGGAGGCGGGCATGGCCTTGGAGGCGATCCAGGCCCAGGCCGGCCACGCCAACCTGGAGACCACTCGCATCTACCTGCACTTGTCCAACGACTGGCTCGCTGACCAGTACCGCGACGCCATGCACGACCTGGCCGACATCTACCCACCCATCGTCGAAGGGCCACGCCCATGACTGCTGTTGCCCCTGTCAGCACCAGTGCGGCTCTCGAT
Source organism: Luteococcus sp. (assembly GCF_043424415.1). NCBI lineage: Bacteria > Bacillati > Actinomycetota > Actinomycetes > Propionibacteriales > Propionibacteriaceae > Luteococcus > Luteococcus sp. The sequence continues at coordinate 1,163 of NZ_JBHWOO010000001.1, forward strand.
GAGGTGACGGCCTCCTATGTTGCGGCTGCTTCCAGTTCAGCGTCGGCGAAGGGCCGGCGCTTGGCGGCACAGCGCTTCGGACGGCTGTTCGGTGATCTCGACGGCTGGAACCACGCCAGTGTCGAGCAACGCCGCCAGGTCCGCACCGAGGTGATGTCATTCGCAGCGAATGCTGCCATCGCCACCAGCCTGCCGGTCACCCCGGACTTCGTCTCCCAGTCATGCTGTCACTGGGGCATCTACATCGCTGACGCCTACCCCGAGCAGCGCGACAGGTTCGCCACCCAAGCGCTCGAGCTGGGCTTCACCACGAAACAGAGCCGACGCATGTGGTCCCACCTGGCGCGCATCTGCGCGATCGCCGGCACCAGCCCTGATGCCCTGGCCACACAGACCTACCAGCAGGCGCGCACCAGCTACTTCGATGGCGTGATGGCCTCCCGAGCGAGCGCGCCGCCCCGATGGTTGTCGACGCCGCTGTTCGGCCTCGACGCGGTGATGTTCCACCGCGGGCAAGCACCCCAACCAGCCATCCGCCGGCCATGGGCGGCGCGCAGCGCCGCCGAGGTCGACTGGGAACAGATCACCACCCATGTTCCCGTGATGGCGGCCACGATGCGCCGCTACCTGCAGCAATGCCACGCCTCACTACGGCCCTCATCAGTGACGCTGTTCGAGACCACCCTGCGGCAGTTCGCCGGATACCTCATCGCCCACCACCCCGATGCCGCTCGCATCGCCGACCTGCACCGCTGCCACATCGAGGGCTACCGGGACTGGCTCGACCAACGACCCGGCTACCGCGGCCAGCACGGGTTGTCGAAGACCACGCTGGGCATGCGGATGGGTCACCTGCACACCTTCTTCACCCGCATCACCGAATGGGACTACCCCGATGCCCCCACCCGCGCCCTGGTCTTCCGGGAAGACCGTCCACGCTTGGACAAGCCCCTGCCGAAGTTCCTCGACGATGCCCGCGCTACCGCGTTCATGGCCGCCGCAGCCCAGCTACCCGACGAACTCGACCGGTTGATGATCCAGATCCTGGCCCGCACCGGCATGCGCCGCGGCGAACTACTCGGCCTGCGCATCAACGCCGTCGTCCAGATCGGCACCGGCTACTGGCTTCGCACCCCGGTCGGGAAACTCCACACCGATCGCTACATCCCCCTCGACCCGGCCCTCAAGACCCTCATCGACACCTGGATCGCCCACCGCCCGTCTTGGCAGGCCAGCGACCTGCTCCTGCTCGAACGCGGACGACCCATCCCACCAACCCGCGTCGACAAAGCCGTCCAGAAAGCCGCCACCGCCGCCGGTATCGGCCACGTCCACCCCCACCAGCTGCGACACACCCTCGCCACCCAAGCCATCAACCGAGGCATGAGCCTCGAAGCGATCGCCGCGCTGCTCGGCCACGCCGACTTGTCGATGACGATGGTCTACGCCCGCATCGGTGACCGCACCGTCGCCGACCAGTACTTTCAGGTCACCAACAAGATCGAAGCCCTCTACCAAGCCACCGAGCCCGCCATCCCCGTCCTGCCCGCCGAGGCCGCCGGTCCAGCCATGACCGCCCTGCACGCCGAAGTCGACAAACGCCTGCTGGGCAACGGCTACTGCCGCCGCCCCGTCGAGCTCGACTGCCGCTACGAAACGATCTGCGAAACCTGCCCCATGTTCTTCACCACCAACCAGCACCGGCCCACCCTCATCGCCCAACGAAACGACGCCTGCGCCAAAGGACAAACCCGCCGCACCGAGATCTACACCCACCTACTCGAAGACCTCGATCACGCCACCGCTTGACACCGATCACCCACATAAG
>NZ_JBHWOO010000002.1:0-15752 GCF_043424415.1 Luteococcus sp.
GACAGCAGCTGGGTTGCCCAAGGGGTTCCCAGCGATGCGGTGCACCTGCAGGGGCCTGCCGTCAGGATGCCGTCGAATCCCGAGACCTGTGGGCAGCTCGATGTGGTCCTTGCCGATCTTGGGCTGCCACAGCGCTGCTCCGACGTCGCCGATTCGACGATCACCCAGGTGGCGGAGGTGAACAATCCCTGCTTCGTCATCGACCACCCGGACCACACGTCGACCCTGGTGCTCTCGGGCTGGAACTGCGTCGACGACGAGTGCACGGAAGACCGGCTGAAGGACTCAGCCGCACAGGCTGCCTCGCAGTCTCCGGGCTGAGGCCGATGGGCCATACTGGCGCCATGTCCACCGATGCCGCCGCAGACTTCATCGGCTCCTTCGCCGATTTCATCACCGCCTCGCCCACCAGTTACCACGCAGTCGCCCAGATGGCCGAGCAGTTGCGGGGTGCCGGCTTCGAGCAGCTCGACGAGAGCCAGCGGTGGTCGCAGGTGCAGGGGAGCCAGTTCGTCGTGCGCGACGGCGCCCTGATCGCATGGACCATCCCCGAGGATGCCGACGCCACCTCGGGCTTCCGCATCGTCGGCTCCCACACCGACTCGCCGAGCTTCAAGCTCAAGCCCAACCCCACCAGCACCACCGCGGGCTGGCAGCAGGCCGGCATGGAGGTCTACGGCGGGCCGCTGAACAACTCCTGGCTGGACCGCGAGCTGGGCCTGGCGGGGCGGCTGGTGACCCTCGACGGCGAGGTGACGCTGGTGCGCACCGGGCCGATCGCCCGCATCCCGCAGCTGGCCCCGCACCTGGACCGCACCGTCAACGACCAGCTGAAGCTGGACCGCCAGCAGCACCTGATGCCCTTCTACTCGCTCGACCCGCAGCTCGACATCGAGGACTACCTGTGCCGGGCGGCGCGCATCGACCCCAGTGAGCTGGCCCACCACGACGTCTACGCCTTCCCGACCGAGGCGCCGATGGTCTTCGGCCCCGACAGCGAGTTCTTCGCCGCCTCGCGCATGGACAACCTGTCGAGCGTGCACGCCAGCCTGCAGGCCCTGCTCGACGTGGAGGTGGGCCACGACGTCGCCGTGCTGGCGGCCTTCGACCACGAGGAAGTGGGCAGCGCCACCCGTTCGGGCGCGTGCGGCCCCTTCCTGGAGGACATGCTGGTGCGCATCGCCGAGGGGATGGGCGCCACCGGTGCGGCCTACCGGGCGATGCTGGCCCGCTCGTCGTGCCTCAGTGCCGATGCCGGCCATGCCGTGCACCCCAACTATGTGCAGATGCACGACCCGAACAACCATCCGCAGCTCAACGGCGGCCCGCTGCTCAAGATCAACGCAAACCAGCGCTATGCCACCGACGGCATCGGTGCGGCGCTGTGGAAGCGGGCCTGCGAGCAGGCCGAGGTTCCCACGCAACCCTTCGTCAGCAACAATGCGGTGCCCTGCGGCTCCACCACCGGCCCGCTGACGGCGACCCGTCTGGGCATCATCACCGTCGACGTCGGCATCCCGCTGCTGAGCATGCACTCGGCCAGGGAGCTGTGCGGGGTGGAGGATCCCTGGTACTTCAGCCGGGCGCTGGGCGCCTACTGGGCCGGTGCGTGATGAGGGCGCGCACGCTGGCCGAGCGGGCGATGGGTCCGCTGAACCGCGGGCTGTCGGTGCTGCTTCCGGGCCGCACCTGGGACAAGCAGATGGCCGAGCTGGCCGCGCAGGGTCGGGTGAGCTGGGGCCGTCACAGCTACGGCACCCCCCACCCTGCACACCTTCGAGGACGACCCGACGCGGCTGAGCGTGGGTGCCTTCTGCTCGATCGCCAAGGAGGTGTCGATCCTGATGGGTGGTAACCATCCCACCGATCGCGGCACCACCTACCCCTTCCGCATCATGTGGAACCTGGAGGGAGCCCACGACGGCTTCCCGTCGAGCAAGGGCGACATCACCATCGGCAATGACGTCTGGCTCGGTTTCCGCTCGACGGTGGTCTCGGGCGTGACGATCGGTGACGGCTGCATCGTGGCCGCGGGAAGCCTGGTGACCAAGGACCTTCCGCCGTACACGATCTGCGCCGGGGTGCCGGCCCGGCCGCTGCGGGCGCGCTTCGAGCCCGAGGTGGTCGACGAGCTGCTCGAGCTGCGCTGGTGGGACCTGCCCGACGAGGTGGTCCGCGAGCTTGTGCCGGTGCTCTCCGGCGACGACGTCGAGGCCCTGCTGGTGGCACTTCGCCGGGCGCGGGCGGAGCACCCGCTGGCCTGAGGCCACCCCTGCGGGCCCGGCCGCATGCATCGGCCGAGCCCGCCAGGGCGCTGTCTCAGGGCTGGACGAGGATGCGGATGGGATTGCCCTCGCGGCTCTCGAGCATCTTGATGCCGCGCTCCACCTCGCGCAGCGGGACGACGGCCGAGATCGACTCCGACAGGTCGAGGCGCTTGTAGGCCACCAGCTCGGCCAGCATCGCGATGTCCTGCACCTTGTAGCCCAGGTGCCCCATCACCTGCTTGCGCCGCAGTCCCACCTCGTTGAAGGTGCCGATGTTCATCTCCTGGCCGCTCAGGCCGACGCTGACCAGCTTGCCGTTGACGTCGAGAGTCTTCATTGCCTGGGCGGTGGTGGCCGAGATGCCGACTGCGTCGAAGGCGACGTCGATCATGCGGCCCCCGGTGGCCTGCTCGATCTTGGCAAGCAGGTCAGGGTCGTCGGCGCGGAAGGCGAAGTCGGCGCCCAGGCGGGTGGCGCGCTCCAGGGCGGCGTCGTTGATGTCGACGGCGATGATCGGCACCGCACCGGCCAGCTTGGACAGCTGCGCGATGTGCGTTCCCACTCCACCCAGGCCCCACACGCCGACGGCATTGCCCAGGTGCACCTTGGCGGTGCGCACCACGGCGCCGAAGGGGGTGGAGACAGCATCGGCCAGGATCGCGGCCTGGTCCATCGGCACGCCGTCGGGCACTCGGGTGAGCCCGGTGGCGTTCACCACCAGGTACTCGGCCCAACCGCCGTCGAAGTCGAAGGCCATCAGCTGCAGGTTGAGGCAGTCGGCGAAGTTGCCGCGGCGGCAGTTGCGGCAGGCCAGGCAGGCGCGGCCCGCGCTGGGGATCACGGCATCGCCCTCGGACCATCCGGTGACGCCGGGGCCCAGCGCGTCGATGTGGCCGCTCACCTCATGGCCCTGGGTGACCACGGGAATCCGGGCCGGGAAGTTGCCGTCGATCAACGACAGGTCGGAATGGCAGATGCCGCAGTAGGCCACCTTGATCCGCACCTGCCCCGGGCCTGGGGTGGGGATGGGCAGCTCCTCGAGCGTGATCTTCCTCTCGTCGGCGTAGAAGCGTTCGGCGAGCATCGTGCGGGTCATGGAGCCTCCTGGAGATCGGGGGTCGCGTCGTCGTCGGCCCTGTGTCACCGTTCTACCGCGACCCTCGGATGCTCGCCGATCGGGTGTGTGGATCCTCGGCCGATCCTCAGCCCCCGAAGCCGCTCCTGGGCGAGACGTCGTCTGTGTAGCCCTGCATCGAGTCGGTCTGCAGGGCCGTGGCGAGCTTCTTCAGCTGCGGCTCGCTGACGTTCACGATGGCCATGCCGTGCGGACCCGGGCCTGCCGAGGTCCACGGGGCGGTGTGCATGGTGAGGCGTTCGCCGTTGACGTCGTCGAGACTCTGCGCGAGCTTCTTCAACTCGGCAGGCGGCAGGGAGTCGTCCACGACGACGTTCTCGGCGGTGACGTCGATCAGCTTGCTGGCCTTGGAGGCGCTGTCGACGCCGCTGCGGCCCAGGTACTCCATCATGACGGCGCGAATGAACTGCATCTGGCGCTGGCCACGGGAGATGTCGCCCTGGCCGAGGCTCTTGCGCTCCCGGACCCACTTGAGGGCCTCGTCGCCGTTCATCCGCACGCGCTGGCCGTCGACGGGCAGGTTGACCCCGCCGAGGGCGTCGACCATGTTCCTGAAGCCCTCGAAGTCCACCGTGGCGACGTGGTCGATGGGCACGCCGAGCAGCGGCTGCAGGGTCTGCACGAGCAGGCCGGTGCCGCCGCTGGCGTAGGCGGCGTTGATCTTGTTCTTGCCCTGGCCGGGGATGGTGACGTAGTAGTCGCGCGGCACGTGGATCAGGTCGACGCGCTTGCGGTCGCTCGAGATGTGCGCGACGACGATGACGTCGCTGCGGGCGCTGCCGCCGTCGGCCTTGTCGGTGCCGACCACCAGGAAGTTGAGGGCATTGCCCGCGCTCGCGGCCCGGCTGGGCTGGGCGGCGGCATTGCTCTTGACGCCCATCAGGTACTCGCCCTTCTGGTCGTCGCCCATCTTGGGCAGCGCGGTGCCGTCGAGCACCAGCAGCGGCCTGGTGCGGGAGTCGACGACGCGTCCTTCGGCATCGACGTGCAGGGTGGAGGCGTCGATCGGCTGGCCCTGGTCGTCGGCGAGGACCTGGCCCTTCGGGTCGACGAGGTTGCCCTGGTCGTCCTGGGGGACGACGAGCGCGGCGGCCTGGGTGCTGGGCAGCAGGCCCTCCTGCTTGACGTTGTTGTAGGCGCTCTGCTGGCGGTAGACGTAGTAGCCGCCGCCAGCCAGTGCCAGGACCAGCAGACCGATGAGGGCGATGAGGAGCGGGCGCGGTCGGCGGGGGGCTGCCGTGCCGGTGGGGGAGTCGGACGTCATAGATCGGATTCTACGGCTGGGCCTGGCTCAAGGCCGGATTGACCCCTTGTGCGGCACACCATCGGCCGAAAACCATTGAATCCGATATGGTGGCCGTGCTGCATAACTTGCCGGGGGGCGAGGACATGCTGCTTCTCGGGGGAGAAGACCCCGGCCCTGCGGGGCCTGTCCGTCCGGCGTGGCCCACCATCGTGCGCGGGACGGTTCAGTCCTTGCGTCACGAGAAAGCAGAACCCATGAACCCCCGCGTCCTGGTGATCTACGGAACCCGCCCCGAGGCCGTGAAGGTGGCCCCGCTGGTGCGGGCGATGCAGCAGACCTCCGTCCTGGAGTGCGTCACCGCCATCACCGGCCAGCACCGAGAGATGCTCGACCAGGTCAACGAGGTCTTCGGCATCGTCCCCACCCACGACCTGAACCTCTTCGAGCCCGGCCAGAGCCTCAACAAGCTCTCCAGCAAGGTCTTTGCCGCCATGGACGAGCTGATCACCCAGGTGCAGCCCGGCGCCGTCGTCGTCCAGGGCGACACCACCACCGTCGCCGCCGCCGCGATCGCCGGCTTCAACCGTCGCGTCCCCGTCGTCCACCTGGAGGCCGGCCTGCGCTCGGGCGACATCGACTCGCCCTTCCCCGAGGAGGCCAACCGCAAGCTCGCCGGGCAGGTGGCCCGCCTGCACCTGGCCCCCACCCACGAGGCCCGCAAGAACCTGCTGGCCGAGGGCGTGCCCAACGAGCAAATCGTGGTGACCGGCAACACCGTCATCGACGCCATGCTCAAGACCGCCGAGATCGATGCCAGCTTCGACGACGAGCGCCTCACTCGCGCCGTGCAGGAGGGGCGACGCATCATCGCCCTGACCGTGCACCGCCGCGAGAACCTGGGCGAGCCGATGAAGGCCATCGCCGCCGCCGTCAGCCGCATCGCCCAGCGCTACCCGGATGCGGTGGTGGTCTTCCCGATGCACCGCAACCCGGCCGTGCGCGAGGTCTTCGTGCCCGTGCTGGAGCAGCACCCCAATGTCATCACCATCGAACCGCTCGACTACGTGCAGTTCATCCACCTTCAGAAGGCCGCCCACCTGGTGCTCACCGACTCCGGCGGCGTGCAGGAGGAGGCCCCCAGCCTGGGCAAGCCCGTGCTGGTGCTGCGCAAGAACACCGAGCGCCCCGAGGCCGTCCACGCCGGCACCGTGAAGCTGGTCGGCACCGACACCGAGCGCATCGTCAACGAGGTGGCGCGCCTGATGGACAATCCGATCGCCTACGAGGAGATGGCCCACGCCGTCAACCCCTATGGCGACGGCCTGGCCGCTCGGCGGGCGGTGGCGGCCATCGAGGAGCTGCTCGGGGTCGGCACGCGCGTGGCCGACTTCGTGCCGGAGCTGGCGGTTGAGGTTGAGGAGCTGGACCTGCAGGTGCAGAGCGGCGTGAGTCTGAGCTCGGCGATGGCTGTGGCGTAGAAGTGAGTTTCATCTGGAACCCCCGTCGCAGGAAAGAGGCAGCGCCCACCAACGTCCGCACTGAATTGAGTTCCTAAGGGAAGTCAAGCTGCGGGGAGGCTTCTAGGCTGGACGGCGACGGGCCGTGGTGGTGGAGCGCTTGGCGACTCCTGAGACACCCGGCCCGTCCTCTTCTTCAACCGTTGGCTCGTGCGTGTCTGGCGGCGGGCCTGACGTTGGCCGGGTTCGACCTGGTGCTGGGCGGCGATGATGGCCTTGCCCTGTTCTACGGTCAGGATCGTGCCATCGAGGTCACGGATCTGGTAGGGCTGCCCAGCCCGCCAACAGGACGCGATCCGGGTCAGCAGCGTGGTCGCGACATGACAGATGGCCGAGTCATGGTGGCGGCCCGCGTTCATCAATCTCACGTACTTCGCGGCGAGTTGGGGGGCGATCCGGCGGGCCATGTCCGCGGCCTGCCAGATCGATTCCCGCAGCAGGGTGTCACCGGCCTTCGTCACGCCGGCGTGGTGCTCGCTGGTGCCTGACTGCGACACCTTCGGGACCAGCCCGGAGTAGGACCGGACCGCGGCCAGTGACGGGAAGCGGGTCACGTCCCCGACCCGTCCGGCGATCACCGCTGCGATGAACGGACCGACCCCGGGCGCCGAGGCGATGACCCGGTCGGGGTCCTGGGCCTGGTAGAGCTCCGCGATCCGGGCGTCCAGGTCGCGGATCTGGCTGCCGAGCAGCAAGGCCTGTTCGGCCTCGATGGCGATGTCGAGGCCGAGCTGGGTGAAGTCGATCCCGTCACCGTCCCAGAGGTCCAGCGACGCCTTCGCCGCGTCGATCAGCTGGACTGCCTTGTCGTGGTTCCACTGGCCGTGGGAGTAGCGGCGCAGGAACTCCGCCAAGCGCCTCAGCCCTAGCCGGAGCAGGATCGTGGGGTTGGCGTAGTGGGCCAGCAGGTGCAGCGAGGCGTTGCCGAAGTCGGCGCCGAGGGCCTCGTACCAAGCCGGGCCGAGCAGTTCGAGTAGCGCGTCGAGCCGGGCGAACACGGCCGAGCGACGCTTGACCAGCGACGAGCGGTGACGGACCGCGCGACGCAACGGCTCGGCCGGCCCCGCGGAGCGGTGGTCGGCCAGGCCCTCGGGATGGAGCAGCGGGAGCCGGGCCAGCAGACGAGAGTCCAGCCGGTCGTTCTTCGTGTGTTTCGAGTAGTACTGGCGCAGGTCGGAGGACTGGCTGGTGGGGACCAACACGATCCTGCAGCCGTGGCGTTCGAACCAGGCCGCGACCGGTGACCAGGCGTTGCGGGTGGGTTCCATCACGACCGTGAGCTGCGTGGGGTCACAGTCGATGTCGTCGAGCAGGCGTTCCAGCTCGGCGGGTCGGGTGAAGAAGGTGCGGCCCGTCCAGATGATCGTGCCGTCCGGCGCGGCGAGTGAAGCGACGTGGGCTGCTCGGCAGGCCAGGTCGATGCCCAGGGTCCATCCCATCAGGTGCCTCCTATGGCAGTCGGGACCAACTGGCTCGATCAAGGCATCCGGTATCGCCCAGACATTCCCAAGTAGGAGTCCCGACCCTTCAGCGGTCTGGCTCCGCGTTCCCGAACAGAGACACCGTCCTCATCGAGCAGCCCCTGCTGGTGGCCTCTCAAAACAAAGGGATCACCGTGTGTCCCAGCCGCTATGACAAGACCCACCAGCAGGAGCACAACCAACCTAAATGGCGCTGGCCGATCTTCGGCGCGAAGTCGCTGTTCTTCGCGGTGAGGTGGAGACCCTTCGGGGGCGTTTGGCGACGGTGAAGCGCGAGAAGGCCTACATCCCAGCCTTCTGCACGGTGGCGGACAGCGCGGTCATCGCGCCAGAAGTGACCATCTGGGCCAGTGAGACGACCCCTGTCAACGTCGGTGAGCGCACAAAGATCAGCCGAGGTGCCGAAATCCTTGGGCCGGTCAGCGTCGGTGACAAGTGCTTCATCAACCGGGACTGCTACATCCGTCCCGGAACCACCATCGGTGACGACATCTCCATCGGCCCCTTCGTGAGCTTCATGTCAGATGGACATGAGATCGGGCCGGCTCGTCACCGCGCTGGCACCAACGTTACCCGTCCGATCGTGGTGGGTGATGGGACCTGGATTGGCGGTGGGGTGACCGTTGTGGGTGGGGTCACGATCGGGAAGGGATGCGTGGTGGCCGCAGGTGCAGTGGTCACGTCGGATGTCCCCGACAATTGCCTGGTGGGCGGCGTGCCGGCGAAGATCCTTCGCCGGCTGGACGGACAGGAGTCATGACAGCCGATCAGGCCGCTCCACGTGGAAGATGCAGGACAAGTTCCCTTGGAGGTGGTGAAGCCGCCCTGACCAGGTCTGGATCCAGTCGTCCGCGATTTCCCGTTCGTCGGGCCGGTCGGTGTCGTCGATCGCAACCGTTGCCGTCGTGGCCAGATGGTCCACAACGAAGGGCAGCGCGTGTCGGCGGACCTTCGGCTGGAGCGAGCCCAGCGGTCCGTCGACGAAGACCAAGTCGATGTCACTCCTCAGGGGGATTGCAGATCGGTCATACCAAGGGCCCCCTTCCTGGTTGACGATGGGTGCATGGACCAGAGTGGCGCAGTCCGACACTCCAAACGTGTCCAGGTAGGTGCGCGTGATGCCGATGAAGTGGTCGTCGTGGTCGATCGATATGACGTGTCCGCCAAACTTCTTCGCGAACAGGGCGAAGTAGAGCGTCGACACACCCCCGCCGAAGTCGTAGACGAGTGGTTGCTCCACAGTGGTCAGGTGGTCGAGCATTGCAGCGAGAGTGGTGTAGTTGGCAGCCCACCCGCCAGCCGCTGGTGTCATTCGATGTGGTTCCAGCAGGCGATGGATGAAGGTCTGTGCCTCGACTTCCTGAGGAATGAGATAGAGGCTTCTTCGGGAGACACCCTCCATCCGGTTGAGGATGCGAAGCAGGTCCTTGTCGTCCATGTCAGTCCTCCAGTGAGAGCGCCCGACCGGGCAGCTCGGCAGACAGGCCCGTCGTGAGCAGCAGCTCTCGAAGTGAGTCGGAGACGGCCATCGGTATGTGCAGGCGAGAGACTCCCAGATCCTCGGCGAAGAGCACGGCGCAGCCCAGGGTCACCTCGGCCCGACGTGCATCGTCCTGTGCAGCTGCCAATAGCCAGGCATTACTCGGTACCACCTCGCCATGCGGGTCGCGGTGCGCGCCGAATCTTTGGTCGGAGCGGGGGAATGCGATCTGGAGGGCACCGTTGACCTGCCCGCCGGAAGTGCCAATCGTGGAGACGGCCACCGTCCGGATGCCCTTGGCGATGGTCTTCGCATACTGGTCGATGCCTGTGCACTGCACCCGGATGGGTTGCGCCGCGTCGGCGATCGCTTGGGCCACGGCGGGGGAGGTCCATTCCCCAGCAGTGAAGGTTCCGGAGATCCAGGGTCGGAAGAGGAGGAAGCTACCCACTGCCAGTCGTTCGGGGTGCAGCGTGCGCGGTGCACGATCGAACAGAGCCTGATTCACCGGTGGAACTCCGTCGTAGTCCTGTTCCCTTGCGCACACCGCCCAGGTTCCGAGGGTGGTTGTTGCGGTCGTGATGATCATGCTTCGTCCTTCGGGTGAACCAGGTCATGGGCGATGCGGATCGCCTCGGTCGCAGGAGCGAGCCAGCGACGAGGCTCAGCGCCGTCAGGCAAGGTGCAGTCCTCCACCTCGCACGCGTGGAAGGGCATGGAACTTCCGGCAGTGTGCAGGATGACATCCTCCCCGAGCCTGCTGGGACCGCTCTCGAGCACGGAGCATCCCGTTCCGAGCTCGGCCATCGCCGCCACCAGGGCCATGGCTTCGACGGATTGGGCCGCCGTCGTCGGTGGCTGCTCCACGCCCATGGCCACGTCGATCGCCTCGTGGGGAATGGTCCCCTTGCCAGAGGCAAGATCTGCCCAGGTGGCATCGTCGAGGCTGACTGCATGGAGCCGAACACCGTTCGGAAGTTCGACGAAGTCGACGTCTGTCTCCTGGGCAGTGAGTTCGGTGATGTGGTGGATCCTGCGGCGCACAAGGTGGTCGGGCAGGTAGGCCGCGAGGCTGGCTTGCAGGGTCAATCCCTCCGCACACCCGGGCCAAGGGATTGCGGTCCCTGCCTCCTGCGCGGCCAAGGTGTCGGCGACAGACAGGGGATAGGTGAGCTTCTGGTAGGCCAAACGTGCGTTCTCGACCTGCTGGCGCGGATCTCGCGCCGTGACACCCCCTGGGTGAATTCGCCTCAGGGCCATGACGTGGGTGGTGTGTTTCCACACGACGCCAGAACGCAGAAGGCGCAGGGCGATGTCATTGTCCACGCCACTTGTCAGGGTCTCGTCGTACCCGAGGGTTTTCAGGAGGTCGGCGCGCACCATCCAGGTGCTGTGGCCGGGCGCGCTCCCGCTGACGACCGATGTTTCGGGCGTCATCTCCTTGGTGGCGTAGAGAGCCATCTCACCCGTGACGTCATCGAAGTTCACGAAGGAGCCGAATGTGGCATGGACGCCGGGTTCCAGGGCTGAAAAGTGCTCTTCGAGACGCCACGGGGGTGCGATGTCGTCGTCGTCGAGCACGGCGATGTATCGACCGCGCGCAATCCTGCTGCCGTGGTTGCGGGCTGCCGCGATGCCGGCATTCTCCTGGCGAGCATGGACGATGCGGGGGTCAGTGAGCGTGGCGAGCCATTCGGGGGTTTCGTCGGTCGACCCATCATCGATGATGACGACCTCGAAGTCCTGCACAGTCTGCGCGAGGACGGAGTTGACCGCGTCCTGCAGCATGCTGCACCGGTTGTGGGTACTGATGACGACACTGACTGCAGGGGCGTGTCCCGGTAGAGGGTGGCCCCAGTGCGTCAGGTTGCGTACGTGGGTGGGGTCGGTCTTGACGATCTCCTTGTTGCGCGCAATCTGGGCGCTGTCCTGTTCGGACAGTGCGTGTCGCTGGGCTGAGGAGGGATGCCACATGTGCAGCAGGCTTCCGTTGGGACCGTCGAGCCAATGGATGCGGTAGCCGGCCCTGCGGAGTCTCTGTGAGAAGTCGTTGTCCTCGCCACCGTAGGTGACCAGACGTTCGTCCCAGCCCCGCAGTCGGTCGTAGGCCTCGCGCGGGGCCGCGGCAAGGCCCATGCCCCACCGCTCTCGGCGTGTGGCTTCGAATCGGAGGGTCGCCCATTCGGTTCCCCGCTCGCTGATGGCCTGGTCGTCCCACTGTTGGGGCAGGTCCAGACACGTGAGGAAGACGGCGGTGGTTCCGTCGTCGAGGATGTCGACGACGTCGTCCAGACAGTCCGGGGGGATGAGCATGTCGGCGTCGGAGGCGAGGATGTGACGTCCCGTCGCGAGTGCGGCTCCGGCGTTCATCGCCCGAGAGCGGGACCAAGGGCCGTCCGTCTCGGTGCGCACGAGCCGTCCACCGGCGCGGGCGACGACTTCGGCGAGGTCGGCGAACTCGGGATCGTCAAGATTGGTGCCATAGTCCGAGACGATCACCTCGACCGAGTGTCTCCTTGCGGCCGCCAGTGCAGTCTCGATGGAAAGCTGGACTCGGCGAAGTCCCCAGTCGCGGAATGGGATGACAACGGAGAGGTCCATGTCAGCCCTCGTTCTCAATGGTCATGCTGGTGATCCAGGAATGTTCCCGAGTCGCTGGGTGCACGATGACGGCTGGGCCGAGCAGATGGGAGTCGAAGGACTCCCGTGAGGGCCAATGAATGACGTCGAGGGTGATGGTCTCGACAGCCTCGGCGAACTCCAATCCAGCGTCGATGGTGCGACCGGCCGGTCCTTCGGGCACATAGAAGTAGTGGGCATGGACGCCCTCACTCCAGTTGAGTCCGGCAGTGGGTTCGACCACGGTGCCATGGGCATTGCGTGCGGTGACCTTCGCAAGGAAGTCACGTAACTGACGCTCGATTCGTGGAGCAAAGACCAGACGCATGGGTGTACCGGGAGGCAGATTGACGGTGCCGGTCAGGGGCACGGCATGCTCCTTTGTCGCAGTGCGCGAGCGCACACGTTCAGAATCACCCCCCGGTGGCGCTGAGTCTAGGGGAATGCTGCCGAGTACTCGTGCGACGCACCGGAGCAGGTTCCTCGGCATCGAGTGAGGGCGAAGGATCAAGGCGCAGCACATGAAATCCTGACCTGCATCAGAGCGCCTCCGATGCACGAAGGCGTGAGGACCCTAGAGTCGCCGCCATGCGCAGAATCACAGTCGCTTCGGTTGTGGCAGTCCTCTTGCTTCCCAGTGTTGGCCTCTCGGGTTGCTCTTCCGCCGAAAAGGCTTCTCCGGCGGCCTCGGTCGCCGCATCTCCATCCTCGCAAGTTATCGAGGGGAAGGGCGTCACGGTGGCGCTGTCGGAAGGTTGGGCCCCGCCGGAGCTGCGCCCCGGCATGGAGGCCCGAGCCTACCGCCGTGATGGCAACAAGTCTGGCAATTCCTTGGTCGTGACCCGCACGGAGCTCGACGACAAGACGACTCTGGCACGCGTTGCGAGCTGGGTCATGCCAGCGTTGCAGAAGGCGGGTGCCAAGGACGTGAAGCAGGAAGTCTCCACGCCGTTCGCAGGCGAGATGGCGGCCACCTATTCCGGCATCGTGAAGGGCACAGGGATGGACCTGCGTCAGGTTCGCTTGGTTGTCGGGCATGATGCCACCGCATGCCTGGTGATACTCGCTGGCAGGTCGAACCTCACCACAGAACAGGTGATCGCTGAGAATTCGCCGCTCATTGAGGCATGGAAGTGGGCTTGAGCCCGGATTTTCGGCCATTGACCACGATGGGAACCATGTCCAAGCCCCTCAACCTTGTGATCCTCGGTAGCTGCGTGACGCGCGATGCCATCGAACTGCTGGGCGATCGCCCATGGGAACTTAACAAGTATATGGCCCGTACTGGACTGGGGAGCTTCTTCGGCCCCAGGACGAACAGTGTCCACCCCGACTTTTCAGTCTTTTCGTCGTCCTTCCGGCGTCGAACGGTTGAGGAGGACCTGACCAAGGCAGGTGCTGCTTGGCTAGAAAACGCGGACTTCGACATCCTGATCTACGACCCGATCGACGAGCGCTACCCGATGGCCGTCTTTCCTGACGGGGGAGTGTGTACCCTGTCAGCCGAATTTTCCGAACTGGCGGTGCCGGCTAGTTCCTACCGCGAGGTTCCGGCGGGCTCAGAGGAGTTCTGGGACGCCTGGACGCGGGGGTGGGACCAGCTCGTCGGGATGCTCCGTGAGCGGAACATGGTGGACCGTCTCCTGGTTCACCATGCTCCGTGGACCACTCGGATTTCAGGAAGCGACTCCGTCAGGTTCGACCAACCAAGGATTCACAAACACAACGAGTGGATCGATCGCGCCATGGAGCACGTCCGGTCCACGATCCCTGCGGAGCAGGTGATTCGGGTCGACGAGCGGCTGCACCTCTCCGACCCGGACCACAAGTGGGGCGCCACGCCGTACCACTACATCGAGGACTACTCGCACGACCTGCTGCGCAGGATCGACGAGTCTTCGCACGTCATCGAGGTCCTGGGTGAGAGTCAGCAGACGGTGACCGGCGTGAGCACCCACGACCTTGGCGTCGACAAGAGGGAAACGCTTGACCAGTACTTGGCACGTCCCACCGACATGGTGGGTCCTTGGAGAGAGATCCATCAGCCCTTGGGCGACGGGCTCTTCCTCGACGGATTGCTGGCATACCGAGATGATGGACTTCCCACGGTTGTCCTCCTCCCATCCGCGCAGAGTCTTGCTTCGCGACGAAATCCTCTCTATGTACGAAATTCTTGGGTGGATGAATTCTTGGAGGCGAATGTCATCGTCCTCAGTGACCCCGGTCTCTATGTTGCCGACGAGGTATTGGGCTCCTGGTTCGTCTCGGAGGATGTCCCCGTGGCCGACCGTGTAGCAGCGGCCTTGATGTCGATTCACCGGGCTTGGAACGGAACTGATCGGGGTCTCGTCTTCTATGGCTCTGCCATGGGGGCCTTCGAAGCGGTCCAGCTGGCCGGACGGGTGCCCGGTGCGGTCGCCGTGGCCGAGATTCCACAGACCGACTTGCGCACCTATACCGATCCCGATGCGCTGGCCGGCGTGGCGATCTGCGCTGGTGGCAAGTCAGTCTATGATCCCTCGGTGGAGACTCAGGTCGACATGGCGAGCTACCTGCGGTCCTTGGAGTGTCTGCCCCGCATCCATTTCGTCACCAATGTGTTCGACCCGACCTATGCAGACATCAAGCTCATGGCGGACGAGTTTGGTGGCGCTGTCGGAGAGGATGACGATGCAGTCGTCCTGACGGTCAGCCGCTCCGTACGAGGACATGTTCCCATGCTTCGCCCGGAAGCTGCACAAATCGTCCGGGGGGAGATCACCCGGCTGCAGGAGTCGAATTCAGCTGCAGCGCCTTTCAGGCCACATGGCAGAGTCAACGAACAGCTCTTCCGGGGCCGCCTCACCATCCGAGACATTGTTGCGTTCAGTCTTCCGGTTCCGATGCAGAGTCTTGTTCTGCTTGGCCAGATGGAGAGTGGCAACATCAATCCGCACTCAGCCCTGATCTCGTTGGAGCTGCATGGCGAAGGAGATGTGGAGGTCGACACTGCCATGGAGGAGGCCCACGGCGTGGTTCGCTCGCCATCTCCCCACGTGGGGTGGTTCAGCTACATGAACACGCGCCCGGGGCTGCAGACGACGGAGATGCCGGTGACGCTCCCTCCGGGGGTCACATGCACCGGAGTGAGGATCATCCGCTGGGCCGGGGGAGACCTCGATCCCGACCTGCTGTCGCTGGCGGTCCGTGGGGTCGCCGCCGCTCAACCCGAAAGCAAGTGACATGGGAGATCTCCTGACCGGGGCGCCGCTGGAAGACCTCGCGGAGTTCACCAGCGACCCGACCGTTCGGCCCGGCCCATGGCGACGCCTGCATGAACCACTGGGCGACGGCATCTTTCTTGACGCCCTTCTGGCCTTTCGCGGGGAAGGGCTTCCAATCGTGTGCTTCCTGCCGTCAGCCCTGCACCCGGACAACCACAACAACCCGAGTTTCATGCGGCACTCGTGGGTGGACTCACTGGGTGGCGCAAATGTGATGGTCGTCAGCGACCCCCTGATCTATGTGAACGATTCACTGGAAGGTGGATGGTTGCTGCATCCGGAGGTCGATGTGCTCGGTGGAATCGTCGATGCCGTTCGCGCCGTGATGGCGGGTTGGTCGGTGTCGGCCGAGCGAGTGCTGTTGTACGGGTCGTCGTTGGGAGGGTTCATGGGAATCCAGATGGGGCCGCACCTGCCAGGCTGTCGGGTGGTTGCTGAGAACCCGCAGATCGATTTTCGTCTGTTCCCCAACGAGCGAGCAAAGCGCGCGGTGGAGGAACACCTTCTGAGGACCTCCTTGGATGACTGGCACACCAGGCACCCCGAGCAGATCGAGGCCGACAGGTATCTGGCCCGGGCGGGACATGTGCCGCACCTCCGCATCGAGGGTGTCAGATGGTTTGTGTAAGGGGTGGCTCCTGACAAGGAAGCAGACACACTGATGACCATGACCACCAAGGAAGACCGTGAAGACCGGCGACGTGCCCAGAGGGAAGGCGTCGCCGCGCTGGAGGCCTCCGGTGC
>NZ_JBHWOO010000003.1:0-8022 GCF_043424415.1 Luteococcus sp.
CGGGCGAGCATCCGTCCCGAGACCAACAGCAGCACCAGCGAGGCCGCGGCCAGCGCGGCGCAGACCACGAAGACGCCGGCGATGCCGGCCGACCCCGACGAGCCGAGCGCGATCACCGCACCGGAACCGATCGCACCGATCCGTCGGGTGTTCATGAACAGCCCCGAGCCCATGCCGGGGGCCTCGACGATCTCCTGCACCCAGGCCAGCCCCATCCCCTCGCTCAGCGCGATGAAGACCGCATTGGGAACCTGGAGCAGCAGGAGCATCCACGGAGCGCTGGTGGCCAGCACCCCCAGGTAGTAGACCAGCGCGAGCAGGGCCCCGACGGTGACCATGGCGAACCTGGAGCGGTGCATGCCGATGCGCCCGCTGGCCACCAGCACGGGGATCTCGAGCGTCGCGCACAGCCCCAGCGCCAGCCCTGCCCACAGCGGCGCGGCGTGCAGGTGGTCGGTGACGAACAGGGTGATGACGGACACGGCGGTGGTGTTGCTCGCACCGGTGAGCGAGAGCGCCAGCAGCGCCAGGCCCACCGGGAGCCTCTTCGGTGGGGCGCCCGACGGCTTCTGCAGCACGTGCTCGGGGCTGGCCGCTCGGGTGCGGCGACGCATCATGGCCAGGGTCAGCGCCAGGTTGCAGGCCGCGACCAGGGCGATCGCCACCAGCAGCCAGCGCGGCCCGAAGGAGCCGATCACCAAGGTGGCGACGGGCGGGCCCACCATCCAGGCGAAGGAGAAGACGGCCCGCACCTGGGTGACCTCGGGCAGGGTGGCGCCCTGGTGCTTGAGCTCGGCGAAGAGCATCGACGACCCGGCACCGGCGGGTGCGCCGAAGACGATCAGCGCGGCCAGCGCCAGCGGCAGCGAGGTGGCCAGCCACAGGGCGATGGTGAGCGCGATCGTCGACAGCCCAGCCAGCAGCATGGGCAGCAGGTAGTCGCCGCGACGGTCGGCCCAGGCGGGAATGACGAGCTGGGCCAGGAACCCGGCGATCTGGTAGGCCACGATCACCCAGCCGACCTCGGCCATCGGCACCCCGTAGAGGGTCACCAGCAGCAGGGTCAGGGCGGGGGCGAGGAAGCTGAACTGCAGCCCCCACAGCATCGCCGAGCCTGCCAGGTGAGGATGTCGTCGCACGGGCCAGCCACCTTTCCTACCAAACGGTCAGCACCGTTGGCCAAGACTACCCGCATAGGCTGGCGCCATGGCCTTCACCGGAATCCCCTTCGACGCCGTGCACTTCTACCAGCAGCTGGAGGAGCACAACACCAAGGAGTGGTTCCAGGCGCACAAGGCCGACTACGACCGACTGGTCCGGCAGCCCTTCATGGCGCTGGCCGAGGAGGTCGGCCCGGCCTTTGGCGAGACGAAGGTCTACCGTCCCTACCGCGACGTGCGCTTCAGCAAGGACAAGACGCCCTACAAGACCCATCAGGGCCTGTATGCCAAGAGCTCCAGCTATGCCGGCTGGTACTTCCAGGTGGACGCCACCGGCTTCTTCCTGGCCGGCGGCACCTACTGGATGAGCGGCGACATGCTCTCGCGCTACCGCGACGCCGTCACCAATGACGCCACCGGCCTGCAGCTGGAGGCGATCCTGCAGCCCCTGCTCGAGGCCGGCTACCAGCTCGACGGCGAGAAGCTCGCCACCCGCCCCCGCGGCGTCGCCCCCGACGCGCCGCGGCTGGAGCTGCTGCGCCACAAGAGCCTCTCGGCCCGGCTGCCGCTGGGACGCCCGGCGTGGATGGCCACCGCGGAGGCCGCCGAGTACGTCAACGACGGCTGGGACGAGCTGCGCGAGCTGATGGACTGGCTCAAGGAATGTGTCGGCAGTGCCGTGGAGTCGCGGGGCTAGCAATCATCCGAGCGGTACGGCCCCGACCACCGCACACCAGGAAGTAAATAAAGTAAAAACAGATGGGATAACCATGCGGGAAGACCAAGCTCCACCCAGCCCCTTCCAACCCGGCTACGGACGGCGTCCGGCCGTCTACGGGGGACACGAGCAGGAGATCGCCGAGCTCACCGAGGTCTTCCGCACTCTCGACTTCGGCGAAAACCATTCGGTACTCGTCTCTGGCCTGCGTGGAGCGGGCAAGACTGCCTTGCTCTGAGTCCTGCAGGACCGTGCACGAGAACACGGATGGCTCGTGATCCATGATGACGCCAGCTCCGGGCTGATGGATCGGGTGATGGAATCCAGCATCCCCAATCTGCTCAACCAATTCACTCCTGAGGACCGTGCCCGGTTGACCTCCGTGGCCCTGTGGGAGTTCTCCGCCAACTGGGAGTACGTTTCGCGGCGTGAGGGGCCCAGACCCCGCCTGAGGGACGATCTGGTTGGGTTGTCGGCTGCACTGGGGCCACGGGGCGGGATCCTCATCACCATCGATGAGGTAGCAGCCGGACGCACCCGCCTCAGGGAGCTTGGCCGGTTCGCCCTCGAGGTGCAGCACGCCCTCACCGCGGGCGCCCAGATCATGGTGGTCTTCGCAGGAGTCCGGATCGATCTGGACGAACTGCTCAAGCAACCACACCTCACCTTCCTACGAAGGTCCAAGGACATGGACTTTCGCCGGCTGAGCCCCCACGAGACCAGCAAGGTTCTGCAACAGACAGCGGAGCTCGGCAACCGGAGCATCGACGACGATGCCCTCATGCAGCTGGTTGCCGTCTCACAGGGATACCCGTATCTCGTCCAGCTAGCCGGCGACTACGCCTGGCGCCACAGCCCCAACAGCCCCGCGATCTCACTCGAGGACGCCCAGCACTGCGTGGAGAAGTCGGTCAGCGCCATCCAGACGCGTGTCCTCAGCCGGGTCTACGACGATCTCTCGGACATCGACAAACAATTCCTCCAGGCCATGTCCATGGACGAGGGGCGCTCGAAGATGGCTGACATCGTCCATCGCATGGGGCAGAGCGACCAGTACGTGCAGGTCTACAAGAAGAGGCTGATTGACAGCGGTTATGTCCAGAGATCAGGGCATGGTTACGTCGAGTTCTCCCTGCCCTACCTCGACCAGTACATCCGCAGCCTCGGCGTGGTCGACGACGACGGACCCGAGCACGCAGAGAATCCTTGGGACGACTTCCCGCCGCCGAAGCTGTGATGGTGTGAGGAGCGCCACGGGCTAGCGCCCGAAGCGCATCCCCGTCGCCGCCACCAGCGCCAGCACCCCGGCGCCCAGCACCGGCCAGAAGCCGTGCACCAGGGTGCTCGCCAGCCGTCCGGCGACGGCCGCGCCCAGGCTCACGCCCAGGGTGATGCAGGTGGCCAGCACCGTCATCATGGTCGCCATCCGCTCGCGCGGCGCGATCCGCTCCATCCACGTGAAGGAGCTCACCAGCGTCACGCCCGCCCCCAGGCCCAGCACGATCGCGACAACGGCCGCCACCGGGGCCTGCGGCAGTCGCATCATCGCCAGTGCCCCGCCGGTCATCAGCGCACCGCCGCCCAGCAGACGCACCGGCGTCGTGATCCGCGGGGAGAGCCGCCCCACCAGCAGGCTCGCCACACCGCTGCCAATCCCGACGGCCCCGTAGACCAGGCCGGTGAGGCCGGGCGTGCCGCGATGGTCGAACAGGGCCGTCAGGCTCGTCTGGGTGGCACCGAAGAGGGTGCCGACGCCCAGGCAGCCGAACATCGGCCACAGCATTGACACCGTGAAGGACGGCACGGCCACCGCGCCCACGGGACGGTCCCGGTGCGCCTCGGGCAGCGCCCGCCAGTCCTCCCGGTGCGCGGCCAGGTGCGCAATGAACAGGCCCTGCATCAGCAAGGTGAGCACCATGATGGTGACCGTCGCCGTCGAGGCCCCCAGCCAGGTGACCAGGCTGCCGGCCACCACCGGCCCCACCACGAAGCCGGTCTCGTCGGCGGCCCCCTCGTAGCCCAGCGCGCGCGAGACCAGACCGGGAGCGCGGTGCCGTGCGGCAAGCACCGACCAGCGGCTGCGGGCGATCGGACCCACCTGCGGATTCGCGGCACCGACGACCGCGGCGCAGCCCAGCAGGGCGGCCGATGGGGCCTGGGAGAGCAGCAGGAACAGGAATCCCGCCTGGGTCAGCAGCGAGATCGTGGTGGCCCCAGCCACCACGCGCAGCGGGCCGTGACGGTCCACCAGGCGCCCCACCACGGGTCCGCCGAAGGCGCTGCCCAGGCCGACCGCCGCCACCGCCAGCCCGGCGACGGCCAGGCCACGGCCGTCGCGGGCCAGCACCATCAGGTAGCCGAGCTGCACCATCGAGGACGGCATGCGTCCCAGGAAGGCGGTGAGCAGGAAGGGCCAGCCGCCGGCCTGCGGCAGGCTGGGCTCGCGGGTGGTCTGCGTGCTCTTGGGGTTCTCAGGGGTTTGCGTCATGGGCTCTCCGGGCATGGTCGACGGGACGCGGCCCGGCCTCACTCGCGTCTGGAATTCCCCTGTGTCTGCGCCCAGTTTACGCGCTGACCAGCTTCAGACCGATGACACACCCGACGATCCCCAGCACCAGCAGCATCTTCACCACGCTGAAGGGCTCCGCGCCGGAGGCGATCGACCAGGCCAGGGTGGCGGTGGCACCGATCCCCACCCACACCGCATAGGCGGTGCCGACGGGGATCTCGCGCATCCCCCAACCCAGGCCCACCATCGAGATGGTCATGGCCACCAGGAAGGTGATGACCGGCTCGGGGCGCGAGAGGCCGTCCATCCGGTCCAGGGCCGTCGCCCAGACCGCCTCGAAGAGCCCGGAGAGCACCAACACGATCCATGCCATGGCGCCCATCCTCACACAACGGCCCGAAAGCGCCCTCAGGAGCGACGGTGCGGCCGCCAGTAGCCGTCGGGCAGGGTGACCTCGGGGTCGACGCGTCCGCGCGAGACCCACTTGCGCACTTTCGGGGAACTGACCGCCAGCACGGTCAACACCGACAGGCCCGCGGCCAGCAACCGCCCCAGTCCCAGGTCACCCTGGCCGGACAGCACCGCCAGTTGGTTGATCGCGTCGATGGTGGCCACCGCCATCAGCGCCACCCAGGCCAGACGCTTGCGGGCCACGATGAACCACCACAGCACCACACAGACCAGCGCCAGGATGCCGCTGGTGCGCAGGTCCAACCCCAGGCCCAGCACCCGGGCTGCGGTCGGGCGCAGGGCGACGATCCCCCACGCCATCGCAGCCAGCAGGGCGCGCAGCGCCACCAGGCCACCGCAGATCCACAGCGGCATCGGCGGCACCCCGTGCTGGGCGAAGCCCGGGTAGCGGTGGGCGCGCAGCACCACCCGCTCCTGCTGCACGCGCATCAGCGCGCCGGAAACGTCAAGCACCGGCATGTCGCCGTCGGTGACGATCCGGTCGCCGCCGCCATTGCGGTGGTGGTAGGCGGTGGAGAAGTCCTTGATGACATGCACTGTGCTGGCCGGGTCGGCATAGCGCACCGTGTCGATGAGGTAGTCGCGCTCGATGTCGATGTTCTCGTCGATCTTGTGCGTCACCTGCCAGGTGAACATCGAGAAGCCCACCGCCCGGTCATAGCTGGCCGCCGCCAGCCACGTCGCCCGGTGCCCGCCGGGCAGCAACCAGCCGTGCGGCACCCGCCAGAAGCGCACGTGGTGGCGCTGGGAGGTGTTGCCGTCCACCTCCTGCTGGTAGGCGAAGTCGTGCAGCCGCCCGAACAGGTAGAGCCCGCTGACCGGCGCCGCCGGGTAGGAGCGGCGCAGCAGCCAACTGCGCACCGCCTGCCAGGCGGTGCGGATGGACAGGTCGTCGGCCCGGGTCCAGCCGGCGGCGGTCATGGCCGCGTCGATGTCGTGCTCGTTGCCGTCCAGGGCCAGGTTGATCGGGTCGCCCAGCAGTCCGTCGCCGGTGCGGGAGCGGCCGATGTAGTAGTCGGGCAGGTAGAGCAGGGTGAACAGCTGGTGCACCCGCGGCAGGGCCAGGTAGGCGGTCAGCGCCCAGAACAGCAGCAGGTGCAGCAGCCGGACGCGGTGCCCGCTGAAGCCACTGGACAGCAGCGTCGCGGCAAGCCAGAAGGCCAGGCCGAGGGCAACCACGACGAAGCCGGCACTGATCAGCTCGAACAGGTTGAAGCTCGCCCGCGCCGAGACCTTGCTCGGCGCGTGCCGGTAGACCGGCGGGGCCGGCGGCACCGGATAGCGCGAGGAGTTCACGGGACCATCCTGCCGCAGCCCGGTGACACTTCCCGACCCACGTGGTGTGGACAAGGGCCCTGATCGCCGGGTCCCAGTAGCCTTTCCCACCGCCGACCCCCGCGCGCCACCGAGAAGAAGACACCATGGAGTACACCCGCTTGGGCAGCACCGGCCTGCGGGTCAGCCGCATCGCGCTGGGCTCCAGGAGCTACGGCGACCGACAGGCGGGCCGAACCCCTGGACCCTCGGCGAGGACGCTGCCGCCGACGCCCTGGAGGTCACGCTGAGCCGGGGCGAGGTGGAGCTGCTGGAGCGGGCCTACCGGCCACAGGCCGACCGCTGGTGAGAGCCGCGGCGGCCTCGCGCACCGCCCTGCCGAGCCGCTCGATGCGCGGCGAGTCGATGCTCCACACCTGCCAGTGCAGGGCGACGTCGACGGCCGCGCCCGGCAGCCGCACCAGCCGGCCGTCCTCGATCCTGCGCTCCAGCTGCGCGACGGGGATCATGCCCCACCCCAGCCCGGCCTCGACCCCGGCCAGGAAGGCCTCCGAGCCGGGCACCTGCGGCTGGCGCGGCAAATCGGTGATCCCCAGCTGGCGCAGGAAGTCCAGCTGCAGGCCGTCCTTGGCGTTGTAGCGCAGCGCCGGCATCGCCGCCCAGTCCGGGGTGTCGGCTCCCCCGTGGCGCGCCACCAGACCGGCCGCCGCGACCGGCACATAGGTCATCGCCCCCAGCGGGACGATCCGGCAGCCCTGCACCGGCACCGGGTCGCTGGTGACCACCGCCACCACGTCGCCGCGGCGCAGCAGCCGGGCGGAGTGGTCCTGGTCCTCCAGCTCAAGCCGCAGGGTCATGTCGGGCCAGCCGGCGGCCTCGGCGAGCACGGGGCGGAACCAGGTGGCCAGAGAGTCGGCATTGACCGCCAGTCGCAGCACCCCGTCGGCCTCGGCGCCACGCTTGAGGCTGGCCATCGTCTCGTCGCTGATCATCACCACCTGGCGGGCCATCCGCAGCACCTGCTCCCCGGCGGGGGTGGGCCGGCAGGGAAGGGTGCGCTGCACCACCAGCTGGCCGACGTGTTTCTCCAGGGCGCGGACGCGCTGGCTCACCGCCGAGGCGCTGACGCCCAGTTCGTCGGCGGCCGCCTCGAAGCTGCCCTCGTCGACGATCGCCACCAGAGTCCGTAGCCAGTCCGTGTTCATGAGGACATCTTAGGGAAATGCAGAAAACATCGTTTGTCTTCAGAACCCTGCGCTGACAGGGTTCTCGACATGTTCTCCACCGCCTTCACCGGCCTGCTGACCGGCCTGTCGCTCATCATCGTCATCGGCGTGCAGAATGCGCTGGTGCTGCGCCAGGGCCTGCGCCGCGAGCACGTCGGGGTGGTGGTGGCGGTGTGCGCCCTGGGCGACCTGATGCTGATCGGGGCCGGCACCGCCGGGATGGGCGCCATCGCCCAGGCCCACCCGGGGGCGCTGCGGGTGCTCAGCTGGGTGGGCGCGGCCTACCTGCTGTGGAGCGCGATCGGCGCCTTCCGCGCGGCCGCGGGCAGCGAGGCCCTGCAGGTGGGCGAGCCCCGCAGCCGGCGCTCGGTGCTGGGCACGGTGGTGGCTGTCACCTTCCTGAACCCGCACGTCTACCTCGACACGGTGGTGATGCTCGGCTCGATCGCCGCCGGCCACGGCGCGCTGCGCTGGTGGTTCGCCGCCGGGGCGATGGCGGCATCGCTGCTGTGGTTCGGGATGCTGGGCTTCGGCGCCCGGATGCTCTCCGGTCCGCTGGGTCGTCCGTCGGTCTGGCGAGCGGTCGACGTGCTCACCGGGTGCGTGATGCTGGCCGTGGCAGTCACCCTGGTTGTCTGAGCCGGGAATGAGCCGTGGGGCGCC
>NZ_JBHWOO010000004.1:0-2697 GCF_043424415.1 Luteococcus sp.
CTCCAGGGGTCAAGCCGTCGCTTCTGTTCGTCGCGCATCGAAAGGAGATCCTCGATCAAGCTCTCCGCACGTATCGAGACGTCCTGAAGGACGGCAGTTTCGGCGAGCTCCTTGTTGGAGGGCACAAGCCGGTTCGCGGCCAGCACGTCTTTGCCTCGATCCAGTCCATCGCTCGCGCCGATGAGCTTCCCCGTTGGGCGCGCGACCACTTCGACATCGTGGTGATGGACGAGTTTCACCACGCAGAGGCGGCAACCTACCGGCGCCTGCTCGACCACTTCACTCCCCGCGAGCTGCTGGGCCTCACAGCCACCCCAGAGCGAGCCGACGGGGTCGACGTTTCTGAGGCGTTCTTCGACGGGCGCGTCGCCAGCGAGCTGCGCCTGTGGGATGCGCTCGGCGCCGATCTGCTCGTCCCGTTCCATTACTTCGGACTTTCCGACGGGGTCGACCTCAGCGGCATCCGCTTCGCTCGCGGCCGGTACGACGCCGACCAACTGAGCACCCTGTACACCGGCAATGACGCTCGAGCGAGCAAAGTGCTCGCCGCGGTCCAGGACAAGATCACCGACCCCACCCGCATGCGTGCTCTCGGCTTTTGCGTGAGTGTCGACCACGCACGCTTCATGGCGAAGGTATTCAACGATGCAGGCCTCCCCGCACTGGCACTTTCGGGTGAGTCCCACCCCATCGAGCGACGCCAGGGCCTTAAGCAGCTCCGTGACGGTGAACTGACCTGCATCTTTGCCGTGGACCTCTTCAACGAGGGCCTCGACATCCCCATGATCGATACCGTCCTCATGTTGCGGCCCACGCAGTCCGCCACGATCTTCCTGCAGCAACTGGGCCGTGGCCTCCGGCGGTCCGATGACAAGGCTGTGCTCACCGTGCTTGACTTCGTCGGACACCAGAACCAGGCCTTCCGCTTCGACATGAAGTACCGCGCCCTCACGGGACTCTCCCGAGAGAAGCTCACACGCAGCATCGAGCAGGGTTTCCCGTTCCTCCCTCCGGGCTCACAGATCGTCTTCGACCGCGTGGCAGAGGAGATCGTGCTCGAGAACGTACGCAAACAGCTGAAGCTCAGCACCAAGGATCTTGTCGTCGACGTGCGCCAGCACAAGCCCGCTGAGGTTGGTCCCGGGGACTACACGATGGGCAGCTACCTACGCGATGCCGATCGATCCCTCGCCGACATCTACACCCCGGCAGCCAGGAACTACCAGGGAGAGAAGAAGCCCGCGAGCTGGACCAGCCTGGTGGACTGGGCGTTCCCTACTGCCGGCAGTGTGCTGAGCACGGAGACTGATTACCCGTTCCTGCGCCGCATCAGCGCGCTCACCCATGTCGATGACCCTGAGCGCATCGAGGCGTACCGGCAGCTCCTCACCTCGGACTCTCATCCGCATGACCTGACCGGGCGGCTTCACGCAGCGATGCTCTACCACTCGTTCTGGCCGGGCGACGGTCCGGGCGTGACGGCTGGCCTCAACCTTCTTCGTTCGCGCCAACATGTCGTGAAGGAAGTTCTGGACGTTCTCGACATCCTGGACCGCGAGTCCCGTGTCATCCCCAGGCCCCTGCCCGGAGAACTCGTCGCATCGCCCCTGCGATCCCACGCGCAGTACTCGCGTGAGGAACTGCTCGCAGGCCTTGGGCTCGGGACCCTCGACAAGGGCAACCCCGCTTCCATCCGCGAGGGTGTGAAGTGGCTGCCTACCCTCAACACCGACGCCTTGATGGTGACGTTGAAGAAGTCCGAGGCGGACTACTCGCCCACGACGATGTATCGCGACTTCGCAATCAACCAGGATTTCTTCCACTGGGAGTCGCAGAGTACGACCAGTGCCGAGAGCGCCACGGGTCGCCGCTATGCCGAGCACGAGGCGCGGGGATCGAACGTGGTGCTGTTCGTGCGTCGAGCAAAGACCGGTGACATCGGCACCGAGCCATACACCTGCCTTGGGACGGTCCGCTTCGATCACGCCACCGGTTCTCGACCCATGCAAATTGTGTGGAAGCTGGACCGCGAGATGCCCGTGGATCTCTTCCTTGCGGCCAAGGCGGCCGCGTAACCCACCCCACTGCAAAGCCCCGATCACTGCCCATCACGCGCAGGGCCGGTTAGCATGCCGACGCTGCCCGCGGGCAGGACGGCACGGCTCCTCGGGGTCGCCGCCCCCGATCCCCGACGCACAGGAGTAGCTCGTGACCGAGCCTTCCTCGCAGGCGGGAGCCGGAGATCCCCGGCCCTCGCAGAACCAGCCGCGCCCGGCTGCACCCGGCGTGCGCATCAACAGCCCCAACGTGGTGCCCCAGGGCCCCGCGACCAAGCCGGCCGGCGCACAGCCCACTTCCGGCGACAACCAGCCCGCGTCGTCGGCCCCACCTCCGCGCCCGGCTGCCGCACGCCCTGCCGCAGCGGGCCCCGCAGCAGGCAACGGCCGCGCCGCTCCCCCGCCGGAGGACCTGTTCGCCGGCTCCACCGCGTCCTCCGGTGACGATGCCCCGAACCGCTCCCGCAACCTGATGGCCTGCGGCGGATGCCTGGTGCTGGCCCTGGTTCTGGCGCTCGGCGCATTCCTGGGGTACCAGTGGCTGAAGCCCGAGGAGGGCGGCTACGAGCGCCCCACCACCCCCACCGCGCAGCAGACCGAGGGCGGGGCCGAAGACCAGCCCAGCGAGGAACAGCCCAGC
>NZ_JBHWOO010000005.1:0-6302 GCF_043424415.1 Luteococcus sp.
AAGTGCGCCGTCTGCCGTGGCCCGTGGGCCGCCAGGCGGCCCACGGGGCGGATCACATCACGGGCTGGGTGTGCCAGATCTCGCGGATGTAGTCCTTCATCGAGCGGTCGGAGCTGAAGTAGCCCGAGCGGGCGACGTTCAGCACGGCCGAACGGGTCCAGGCGTCCTCGTCGGCGTAGTACTTCTCCACGCGCTCCTGCGCCTCGAGGTAGGAGGCGTAGTCGGCCAGGGCCATGAAGCGGTCCTGGTAGAGCAGGTTGGAGACGATCGGCTCGAAGACCTGGCGGTCGCCGTCGCTGAAGGCACCCGAGGCGATCAGGTCGAGGGCACCCTTGAGGCGCTCGTCCTTCTCGTAGTACTCGGCCGGGTTGTAGCCCTTCTCGCCCAGTGCGGAGACCTCCGGCTCGGTCATGCCGAAGAGGAAGAAGTTGTCGTCGCCGACCTTCTCGCGGATCTCTACGTTCGCGCCGTCATCGGTGCCGATGGTCAGCGCACCGTTGAGGGCGAACTTCATGTTGCCGGTACCCGAGGCCTCCATGCCGGCCTGCGAGATCTGCTCGGAGAGCTCGGCAGCCGGGATCAGCTTCTCAGCCAGGGTGACGTTGTAGTTGGCCGGGAAGGCCACCTTCAGCTTGCCCTGCACGCGCTCGTCGGAGTTGATGACCTCGGCCACCTTGTTGATCAGGTGGATGGTGTCCTTGGCCATCTTGTAGCCGGGAGCCGCCTTGGCGCCGAACAGGACGGTGCGTCCCTGGAGCGTGGCGGGGTCGAGACGTCCGCTGATGATCTCGTTGTAGAGGGTCACCACGTGCAGCATCTTGAGCGACTGTCGCTTGTACTCGTGCAGGCGCTTGACCATCACGTCGAGCATGTGGTTCTCGTCGATGACGATGCCGTCGCGCTGCTCCAACAGGCGGGCCAGCTTCACCTTGTTGGTGCGCTTGACCTGGCGGAAGGCGGCACGGAACTCGGGATCCTCGGCATAGGGCTCCAGCTCGCGCAGGCGCTCCAGGTCGGTGACCCAGCCGGAGCCGATCGAGTCGGAGATCAGGCTGGACAGCGAGCGGTTGGCCAGGCGCACGAAGCGGCGCGGGGTGACTCCATTGGTCACATTGGTGAATTTCTCGGGCCAGAACTCGTTGAAGTCGGGCAGTACCTTGTCGCGCAGCAGCTGGCTGTGCAGGGCGGCCACGCCGTTCACCTTGGAGCCGGCGACGGTGGCCAGGTAGGCCATCCGGACGCTGCGCGTGGGGTGCTCGGCGATGATCGACATGCGACGAACGCGCATCTCGTCGTTGCCGAACTTGGCGCGCACCGCCTCGAGGAAGGCGTCGTTGATCTGGTAGATCAGCTCCAGGTGGCGCGGCAGCAGGCGTCCCAGCAGCTCCACCGGCCAGACCTCCAGCGCCTCGGGCAGCAGGGTGTGGCAGGTGTAGGCGAAGCAGCGCTGGGTGACCTCCCAGGCCTCGTCGAAGTCGAAGCCCTTCTCGTCGATCAGGATGCGCATCAGCTCGGGAACGGCGATCACCGGGTGGGTGTCGTTGAGCTGGAAGATGATGCGCTCGTCGAGCTTGTGCAGGTCGAAGTCGGGCTCGAGGGTGTTGTGGATGTAGTCGTGCAGCGAGGCGGCGACGAAGAAGTACTGCTGCTGCAGGCGCAACTCCTTGCCCTGCGGCGTCGAGTCCTCGGGGTAGAGCACCTTGGAGATGTTCTCCGCGAAGGTCTGCGCGCGCACGGCATCGGCGTAGTCACCGGAGTTGAAGATCTGCAGGTCGAAGGCCTTGGTGGCCTGGGCGCTCCACAGGCGCAGCGTGTTGACGCGCCCGTTGAGGTAGCCCGGCACCATGTAGTTGTAGGGCACTCCCAGGACATTCCAGTCCGGGATCCACTCGGTCTTCTCGCTGCCGTCCGCATCGGTGGTGGTCTCGGTGCGGCCACCGAAGTTCACCTGCACGGCGTGCTCGGGGTGCGGGAACTCCCACGGGCAGCCCAGCGCCAGCCAGTTGTCGGGCTGCTCCACCTGCTTGCCGTCGACGAAGGTCTGGCGGAAGATGCCGTACTCGTAACGGATGCCGTAGCCGACGCAGGGGACGTTCATGGTGGCCAGCGAGTCGATGAAGCAGGCGGCCAGGCGGCCGAGGCCACCGTTGCCGAGGCCGGGCTCGACCTCCTGCGCGCGCATCACGGCGAAGTCGATGCCGCACTGGCGCAGGGCCTCCTCGGCGATGTCGATCAGCCCGCTGGACAGCAGGTTGTTGCCCAGCTGGCGTCCCAGCAGGTACTCGGCCGACAGGTAGGCGACCTTCTTGTGCGGCTCCTGGCGCTGCAGGCGCTCGGTCTCGAGCCAGCGGGCCATCAGGTAGTTGCGGACGGTCTGCGCGAGCGCCATGTACTGGTCATTGACAGAGGAGTTCTCGAGGGAGACGCCCTGGTTGGAGTTCAGCTCGTGCAGGAATTCCTTGACGAAACCGTCGACAGTAGGGGGCGGAGTGGACACCGGCGCCTTGGCCAGCGGATGAGCCGGTTCGAACTGCGGACCGCGGTTGCGGCCGGTGCGCGGCGACTCGTCGTCATGTACGGGCGATGCGGAGTGGAAATCAGTTGTGGACACGCCTCGAGCCTAACGGACCGAGCGGCCCGGTCGAGGGAGTCCGCGCACTGCGAAACGGGTCCGGACGCCCTCGCCACCCCCGGTGGGCGCCGCTAGGCTGAGCGGCGTGACTCCCAAGACTGAGAAGTTGTCCGCTGCCCAGACTGCCAAGAGCACCACGTCGGCGCCTTCCGCCGCCCCCTCCATCGAGCCCGTCCCCGGCTTCGGCCGCATCCCCGTGGCCAATGTCAGCCCGGTGGTCGAGCACGGGGCCCTGCCAGCCAAGGCGGTCGTCGACGAGTGGTTCCCCGTGAGCGCGAATGTCTTCCGCGAAGGCCACGACGCCGTCAACGCCACTGCCGTGCTCACCGCACCCGACGGCAGCACCCGCAGCTTCCCGATGTTCCAGCAGGAGCCGAAGGGCCTCGACATCTGGCAGGGCTGGGTGCAGGCCGACGCCGAGGGCGACTGGACCCTGCGCGTCGAGGGCTGGTCGGATGTCTGGGGCACGGTGGAGCACAACTCCTCAGCCAAGCTGCAGGCCGGGATGGACCTGGAGCTGGTCTGCATGGAGCTGCGCGACGTGATCGGCCGTGCTGCCGAGAATGCCGCGGCGGCTGGCGACGAGGTGCAGGCCAGCGTGCTGCGCGCCTCCGCTGCCGTGATGATCCCCCAGCGCGAGCCTGCCGACCTGCTGGAGTCGCTGGCGCAGCCCTCCCTGCACCGCGCCATGGCCACCCACGGCCCCCGCGAGCTGGTCTCCCCCACCGCCGACTACCCGCTGCAGGTGGACCGTCGTCGCGCACTGTTCTCCAGCTGGTACGAATTCGTCCCCCGCAGCCAGGGCGCCTGGTGGGACGAGCAGGGCCAGAGGTGGCACTCGGGCACCTTCGAGAGCTCCCACGAGCGCCTCGAGGCCGCCGCGCAGATGGGCTTCGACATCGTCTACCTTCCCCCGATCCATCCGATCGGCAAGACCTTCCGCAAGGGCAAGAACAACTCGCTGACTCCCAGTGAGCAGGATCCGGGCTCGCCCTGGGCCATCGGCAGCCCCGACGGTGGGCACGACGCCGTACACCCCGACCTGGGCACGCTGGAGGACTTCGACCGCTTCGTCGCCAAGGCCAAGTCGCTGGGGCTCGAGATCGCCCTGGACTTCGCCCTGCAGGCCTCGCCTGACCACCCGTGGGTCACCGAGCACCCGGAGTGGTTCACCACGCGCCTGGACGGCACCATCGCCTATGCCGAGAACCCGCCCAAGAAGTACCAGGACATCTACCCGATCAACTTCGACAACGATCCCGAGGGCATCTACCGGGAGTGCCTGCGCCTGCTGGAGTTCTGGATCGCCCGCGGCGTGACGGTCTTCCGCGTCGACAACCCGCACACCAAGCCGGTGGACTTCTGGGCCTGGATCATCAGCGAGGTGCACCGCAGCCACCCCCAGGTGATCTTCCTGGCCGAGGCCTTCACCCGGCCGCAGATGATGCAAGCATTGGGCAAGGTGGGCTACCACCAGGGCTACAGCTACTTCACCTGGCGCAATGCCAAGTGGGAGCTGGAGGCCTACCTCACCGAGCTCTCCCGCGAGACGGCGCACGTCTACCGTCCCAACTTCTTCGTCAACACGCCCGACATCAACCCGGCCTTCCTGCAGTCGGGCAATCCGACGGCCTTCTCGATCCGCGCGATCCTGGCGGCCACCATGTCGCCCAGCTGGGGCGTCTACTCCGGCTTCGAGCTGTGCGAGCACGAGGTCTTCAAGCCCGGTGGCGAGGAGTACCTGAACAGCGAGAAGTACGAGTACCGCCCGCGCGACTTCGACCGCCAGCCCAACCTGTCGGTGCTGATCGGCCGGCTCAACGAGATCCGTCGCGAGCACCCTGCCCTGCAGCAGCTGCGCAAGATCGACTTCCACCACGCCACCAACGAGCAGGTCATCGTCTACTCCAAGACCGAGGGCAATGACCGCATCCTGGTCGTCTGCTCGCTGGACCCGTGGAATGCGCAGGAGAGCGAGGTCTACCTCGACATGAGCGCCCTGGGGCTGGACCAGCACGCCATGGTCGAGGTGCACGACGAGCTGGGTGGCGGCACCTGGACCTGGGGTGCGCGCGGCTTCGTCGCCCTGCACCCGGGCAATCCCGCCCACATCTTCCGCGTGACGCAGCTGTGAGCCACGACGCATGAGTGAACAGGAACAGATGACCGAGCAGAACCACGAGCCCGTGCAGCAGGACGCCATCGAGGCACTGGGTGCCTTCGTCACCGAGGCCCGCTGGTTCGGCGGCAAGGGCCGCGACGGGCAGTTGGCAGGACTCGAGCAGCCGGAGTGGCTCGTCGCCCCCGGTGGCGACGAGGTGCCGGTGCGGGCCGAGTACGTCACGATCGCCTACCCCGACGACAGCGTCGAGTACTACCAGCTCCTGGTCAGTTACCGTCCCGAAGCACTGGACGAGTGCCTCATCGGCCCGGCCGTCGACGAGACCCTGGGCTACGCGCACGACGCACCGCGCGATCCGGAGGCGATGCGGGGCGTGCTGCGCGCCATCCTCGCCGGTTCGCAGGAGCCCCAGGCCTGGCAGGAAATCCTGGTCGACGGGGCGCGTCTGCGCGGCGACCTGGAGCCTCGCATCTTCGGTGGCGAGCAGTCCAACACCAATGTGTTGCTCGGCGACGTGGCGCTGCTCAAGATCTTCCGCAAGCTGGAGGTGGGTCCGAACCTCGACATCCAGATGCACGACGCCCTGGGCCGTGCGCACGTCGGCTCTGCGGCGCGCTTGTATGGCTGGGTCTCGGGTTTCCTGACCCCCTTCAGCGACGAGGGCTGGGTGGACGGTGCCGAGGCGCCCGAGCCGCAGCGCGTCGACCTGATGATGGTCAGCGAACTGCTGCGCGATGCCGAGGACGGCTGGGAGCGGGCCACCGCCGAGGCGGCTGGCGGCCGCGACTTCGTCGGCGACGCCCGCGCACTGGGTGAGGCGCTGGCCGAGGTGCACGTCGCCCTGGCCGACACCTTCGGCCCCAACACGGTGCCCGGCGACGAGCTGGCCGCAACCATGGAGCGCCGCCTGGACGAGGCCGCCGCCCAGGCCCCCAGCCTGGAGGCCCACCGCGGGGCGCTCTCGACGCTCTTCGCCGGCCTCGGGGGCCGTCAGGTGCGCGCACAGCGCGTGCACGGTGACTTCCACCTGGGGCAGACACTGCGCACCCCGCAGGGCTGGAAGATCATCGACTTCGAGGGCGAGCCGATGAAGAGTTTCGCGGAGCGGCTGCTGCCCGACAGCCCGCTGCGCGACGTCGCAGGCATGCTGCGCAGCTTCAGCTATGCCACCAGCGCCTTCCCCGATCCCCGCGCCGAGGCCGCCCAGCAGTGGCTGGACGGTGTGCGCACCGCCTTCCTCGACGGCTACCAGCGCCGGGCGGGGGCTGTCGACGAGCAGCTGCTGTCGGCCTACGAGGCCGACAAGGCTGTCTACGAGGTCGTCTACGAAACGCGGAACCGGCCCGACTGGGTCGCCATTCCGCTGTCCGCGCTGGAGGCCCTTGCCCCCAGCACCGAAACCGCAGCACCGGCTGCAGAGCAGGAGAAGTGACCATGGGATACGACCTCGCAGGTGGACTGACCGGCTGGGACATGGAGGGCTTCCACAGCGGTGGTGACACCGAGCTCTGGAAGCGACTGGGCGCCAAGGTGGTCACCATTCCCACC
>NZ_JBHWOO010000006.1:0-10695 GCF_043424415.1 Luteococcus sp.
GGGTCGGCCCTCGGCGGCCGCGCGATCCGTGGCGAGCTCGTCGGCCACCTGGCGCAGCACCGCCAAGGCCGAGCTGAGCGCCCGGTCGCAGGCGCCCAGGTGCATCAGCGCGATCTGGTCGGGTTCGCGCCGGCGCGCCGCGGCAAGCAGCTGGCCGGCGACGGCCGCGGCGCCGCCGAACCAGACCGCGGCCACCCCGACGCCGCCCCAGGCGAAGCCAGGACGGTCCAGGTAGAAGCCGGGAGCGCCCACCGGATGGGCGGTGGCGTCGTCGAGGGTGATCGTGGCCGTCTCGATCTCCACCAGCCCGCGGGGGTGCCAGTCGGCGAGGTCTGCCTGCACTCCTTGCTGGTGCAGGGGGAGGGCGAAGAGCTGGCCGCCGTCGGGGCCCTGGGCCGTGACCAGGGCATGGGTCACCTGGCGCGCGAGAGAGCACCACGGCTTGCGGCCGTCGAGGCGCCAGCTGCCATCACCGCGCTGGCTGGCCGTCAGCCCCATGCCGGGGGCGTTGGCGGCGTAGACGCCCCAGGTGGCACCGTCACCGGCGTTGATATCGGCGGGCCGGATCCCTGCCTGGTGGAGGATCGCGACGGCATCGAGGTGGGGTTCGGCAGCCCGGGCCAAGGTCAGGTCGGAGGAACCCAGGGTGGCAAGCAACTGGAGGTAGGGCCACAGCCCGTCCTCGAGGCCCTGGGCGAGGTGACGGTGCTGGTGGGCCAGCACGAGGCCCCGGCTCACCGGGGTGCCTGCCTCGCCCAGCCGCCCCAGGTCCCGCCGCAGCCCCGGCAGCATCCACTCGTCGCCGCACCAAACTGGTCGAAGTGTGTCCATGCGCACAACGGTAGTGTCCCGCGCCCGATCGTCCTTCATTCCCGGTGCAGCAGGAAGAAGCAGGGTTTGTCCAGGCCGCGCATGTCCATCAGGCCGAGCAGGGTGTCGTCGTCGATCCGACGCAGGTGGTCGATGATCGGCAGGTCGTCGTAGACCATCGCGGTGCTGGTGCGGCCCCGGTGCTCCACCATGCGCAGGCGGGCCCGGGGGCGCCGGGTACGCGCCAGCGGCAGCAGCCACCGGCCCAGGTGGACGTGCCCCGCCCTGCGCACCGGGCGAGGGAAGGCCATGGCCACCGTCACCGGCATCAGCCACGGATTGAGGCAGATCCTGCCCACGCGGGTGTCGAAGACCAGCGGGTCGACGTCCTCACTGCCGCGAAACCGCTTGCCGTGCCAGCCATAGGCGGCCAGCAGGCCGTCGAAGGCACTGCCGGTGGCCAGCTCCTCACCGCGCCAGGCGCCCAGAACGTCTTCCGCAGCCACCGGGGCGAGCTCGTCGAAGACGGCCAGCGCCTCGGTGGTGTCGGCCTCGGCCAGTCGGGTCAGCACGGTGCTCATGGGTCCATCTTCTTGCGGACACGGGACTTGGGCCAGTACCGACACCGGCCGGACAGGCAGTATGCAGGGTGGGTGCACCGACGCCATCCGTGCTCCTGAGAGACTGGCCACACCACAAGAGCCCTACCCAGTGCCCGAAAGGACCCTTCGTGCTCGACATCCGACGCCTGCAGGTGCTGGCGGCCCTCGAGAACTCCAACACCATGACCTCGGCCGCGGCCCACCTGCACATGACCCCCTCGGCGGTCAGCCAGCAGATCGCCGCCCTGGAGCGCGAGGTGGACATGGCGCTGCTGGACCGCAGCGGCCGGCGGGTCCGGCTCAACGCCGCCGGGCGGCTGCTGATCGGCCAGTACCACCGCATCCACGCGGTGATGGAGGAAACCGAGGCCTGTTTGGAGCAGCTGCGCACCGAGGTGAGCGGTGAACTGACCATCAGCACCTTCCCCAGCTTCTGCTCCACGATCCTTCCCGAGGCGCTGATGCAGCTGCGTCGCGCCCACCCCCAGCTGCGTACCCAGGTGCTGGACATGGAGCCACTGGAGAGCATCGAAGGGCTGCGCAGCGGGGCCGTCGACGTCGCCGTCGTCGACGACATCAGCCCCGGTTCGCTCGAGGGCGTCGACATCACCGAACTGTGGCGCGACGAGATCGTGCTGTGCCTGCCGCCCGACCGGGAGGACCTGTCCACCCAGGTCGGCCTGGCTGACTTCGCCGACGAGCACTGGATCCTCGACAGCGTCGATGCCAGCTTCACCGACTTCCTGCGCCAGACCTGCCGCGATGCTGGCTTCGAGCCCGACGTGGTGGCCCACTGCAGCAACCTGACCGCGGCGCTGGGGCTGGTGCGTGCCGGTTTCGGGGCCACCCTGATCAGCGAACTGAACCTGGGCCGGGAGACCACCGATGTCACGGTGCGGCGCCTCGACCCGCCGATCAGCCGCAACCACCGCATCCTGACGCGCAGCTCGAACCGTGACTCACCAGCGATCGCGGCGACCAGGCGCCAGCTGCAGGTGGCGGCGGGCGCCCGTCCTGGGGGTCAGCCGAAGCTGACAGCAACGAAGAATCGTTAAGGGCCCCTTCACAGGATCTTCCAATCTTCGACAAAGAATTCAGCGTTTCCACCTTCTGGCGCCAAATCTTCCGGGATAGCCTGGCTGGGCCCAACGACGGAAGACCCGTCGCATCCGGGGCTCCAACGAAGGGGTTTTGTGATGGCTCTCAGCGTTCTCGACCTGTTCTCCATCGGCATCGGACCGTCCTCCTCCCACACCGTGGGACCCATGCGGGCCGCCACCCGCTTCATCGCCGACCTCGACGAGGCCGGCCTGTTCGAGCGAACCGCCCGGGTGCGCGTCGAGCTCTTCGGTTCGCTCGCCCTCACCGGCAAGGGCCACGGTTCCGACAAGGCCTCGATCCTGGGCCTGCTCGGCCACCGCCCCGAGAATGTCGACACCGAATGCGCCGACGACATGGTCACCGAGGTCTACGCGCAG
Source organism: Luteococcus sp. (assembly GCF_043424415.1). Classification (NCBI taxonomy): domain Bacteria; kingdom Bacillati; phylum Actinomycetota; class Actinomycetes; order Propionibacteriales; family Propionibacteriaceae; genus Luteococcus; species Luteococcus sp. The sequence goes on from NZ_JBHWOO010000006.1 coordinate 2,891, forward strand.
CAGAAGATGCTGCTCGACGGGCGCCACGAGATCGCCTTCGGCCCCGACGACCTGCTGATGCACCTGGACAAGACCCTGCCCGGCCACCCCAACGGCATGCGCTTCACCGCCTGGGATGCCGAGGGCAATGACATGGCCAGCAAGGACTACTTCTCCATCGGCGGCGGCTTCGTCGTCGACCACATCGCGGTGCGCGAGGACCGCCAGGTGGGCGACGCCGTCGGCAACCAGATCCCCTACGACTTCAGCAATGCCGTCGAGCTGATCAAGCTCTGCGACGAGACCGGCCTGCGCGTCGGTGATCTGGTGATGCGCCGTGAGAACCAGTTCCGTCCCGAGTCCGAAACCCGTGCGGCCCTGCTCAAGATCTGGCAGGTGATGCAGGACTGCGTCACCGCCGGCTGCACCAGCGAACAGTTCACCCTGCCCGGTGGGCTGGAGGTGCCCCGCCGCGCCCCCAAGCTCTTCCGTGAGCTCAATGAACAGGGCCGCACCGGCGATCCGCTGGAGGCCACCGACTGGGTGAACCTGTACGCCCTGGCCGTCAACGAGGAGAATGCCGCAGGCGGCCGCATGGTCACCGCGCCCACCAATGGCGCGGCCGGCATCATTCCCGCCGTCCTGCACTACTTCGTGAAGTTCTCGCCCAAGGCCAACGACGACACCATTGTCGACTTCCTGCTCACCGCCGGCGCCATCGGCATCCTGTTCAAGACCAATGCCTCGATCTCCGGCGCCGAGGTCGGCTGCCAGGGCGAGGTCGGCTCGGCCTGCTCGATGGCCGCCGGCGCCCTCTGCGAGGTGCTCGGAGGCACCCCCCGCCAGGTGGAGAATGCTGCCGAGATCGGCATCGAGCACAACCTTGGTCTCACCTGTGACCCGATCAGCGGCCTGGTACAGGTCCCCTGCATCGAGCGCAATGCCATCGCCGCCAACAAGGCGATCAACGCGGCCCGCATCGCCCTGCGGGGAGACGGCGGCCACCTGGTCAGCCTCGACGCGGCCATCCTCACCATGCGCACCACCGGTGCGGACATGCGAAGCGAGTACAAGGAGACCTCCACCGGAGGTCTTGCGGTCAACTACACCCTGTGCTGACTGCCAGCCCAGGTATGAAAGGTATGGAGACAATGTCGTCATCCACCATGGAAGGGACCCAGACCCCAGTGGTCGAGGCCCCGACCGACAAGAAGTTCAACCGGGAATGGATCATCAGCCTGTTCGGCACCGCCATCGGCGCCGGCATCCTCTTCCTGCCGATCAATGCGGGCGCGGGCGGCATCTGGCCGCTCGCCCTCGTCACGATCCTCATCGCCCCGATGACCTACCTGTCGCACCGGGCGCTGTCACGGATGATCTGCTCTGCCCCCAGCGCCACCGACGACATCACCCATGTGGTGCGCGGCTACTTCGGTGAGGGTGCCGGACGACTGGTGACGGTGCTGTACTTCCTGGCCATCTACCCGATCGTGCTGATCTACGGAGTCAGCATCACCAACACGATCGACAGCCTGATGGTCAACCAGCTGGGCATGCCCTCCCCGCCGCGCTGGATCCTGTCGGGGGTGCTGATCGCACTCATGATGGCCGTGCTGCTGGCCGGTGAGCGCATCATGCTGGTGGTCACCGGCTGGCTGGTCTACCCGCTAATCGCCGTGCTCTTCGGCGTGACGCTCTACCTGATCCCGTCATGGAAGTTCGACCTGTTCACGCAGGCCGGCAACGGCTCGATCGGCGAATTCCTCAAGACCACCTGGCTGATGATCCCGGTGATGATCTTCGCCTTCAACCACTCTCCCGCGATCTCGCAGTTCTCCCTGTCCCAGAAGAAGAAGTACGGGCGGCGTTCGGCCGAGGAGGCCTCCTGGATCCTCAAGCGCACCACCATGCTGCTGGTGCTGTTCGCCATGAGCTTCGTCTGGTCCTGTGTGCTGGCACTGGGCAAGGACGGTCTGGCCGAGGCCCGCGCCGCCAACCTGCCGGTGCTGTCCTACCTGGCCAATGTGCACAATGCGCCCTTCATCAGCTACCTGGGCCCGGTGGTGGCGATCCTGGCGATTGCCTCGTCCTTCTTCGGTCACTACCTGGGTGCTGCCGAGGGTCTGGCGGGCATTGTGCGCTTCGTGGACCCCCACGGCACGAAGGTGCCCCAGCGCAGCCTGCAGATCGGTGTCGCGGTCTTCATGTTCATCACCACCTGGATCGTGGCGATCATCAACCCGAGCGTGCTGAGCCTGATCGAGAGCCTGTCCGGTCCGGTCATCGCCATCGTTCTCTACCTGCTGCCGATGTATGCCATCCACAAGATCGACGCACTCAAGGAGTACCGCGGCCGCGCCTCGAACGTCTTCGTGACGATCGCCGGCATCGTCGCCGTCGCCGGCATTCTGGCCAGCCTCGTCAGCTGAGGCAGGCCTGATCGGCGCCCAACCGGGCGCCACGCACAAGATCTCGGAAGATCTGGGTTCCCCACAGACCCAGATCTTCCGAGATCTTCTTGTTGGTGCTGGTGCGCCGGAACAACACGCTGCCCGCCACCCCCTGATCGAAGCGGGGCAGCGGGCAGCGAGTGGGCTCAGAGCGCAGCGAGCATCTTCTTCATCTCGGCGATCTCGGTGGCCTGGGAGGAGACGATCTCCTCCGACAGCTTCTTGGCGTCGGGGCTCTCACCCTTGGCGATCTCGTCCTTGGCCATCACCAGGGCGCCCTCGTGGTGGGCGATCATCGACTCCAGGTAGTAGCGGTCGAAGTCGGTGCCCTTGAGCGCGGCGAGCTTCTTGTTGACCTCTTCCTGGGTCTGGCCGTTGATGTCCATGCCCGGCATGTCGTGGGCGCCGTGGCCCGCCTCGAGCGGCTCGTTCCAGCTGCGCAGCCAGCTGGTCATCTGGTCGATCTCAGGCTGTTGCGCCTTCTCGATGCGGGTGGCCAGCGCCTTCACCTCGTCGCTGTCGGCCCGAGTGGGGGCCAGCTTCGACATGTCGAGCGCCCCCTGGTGGTGGACGATCATCATCTGGGCGAACATCGCGTCATCGCCGTTGTGGGGGCCCGCCACGGGCTGGGCCGACATCATCTCGGGCGAGGAGGCACTGCTCGACGCCGCCGGGGTGGACGTGGTCGTGGTGGTGGTCGTCGTGGTCGCCGACGGCTCGGCCGTGTTCGAACCGCAGCCGGCCAGCGCGAGGGCCGCGACGGCGACAACGGCAAGGGACATGGTCTTCATGGGTGCTCCTGGATCATTTGGAGTCAGGCCAGTTGGAGGGTGGTGATGCAGGTGGGGGCATCGGCGGCGGTCGACAGCGGGATGCTGCCCTTGCCCTGCTCGCCGCTGATGATCAGCGTGCCCTTCACGTCGCGGGGCACCCAGAAGCCGAGGAAGCCGTTGTCGTAGGTGGTGGCCTTCTCGTCGATGATCTTCTTGCCCTGGGCGTCGGTGAAGGTCACCTGGAAGTCCTTGCCCACCTGCTCGCCCTGGCAGCCGGTGAGGTGGTGGGCGAAGCACTCGTGGGTCTTGTCGACATAGGGCGCGACCGAGACATAGGTCTTGTCCTTGGGCATCGGGATCGAGGTCTCGGTGGACTTGTCCTCGCCCGAGGTGAGCAGCAGCTCGTCCTGGCGGACCGAGCCGTTGAGGTCGATCTTCTTGTCCTCCTGGGTCTGGTCGAGGCTGTTGATGACCGTGACGACGTCCTTGCCGTCGAGGTCCAGCTGGGCCAGCTTGCTCTGGACGGCATCCTCGGAGGCGGCAGGTGCCGACGAGGCCGCCGTGGTGGCCGCCGGGGTGGCCTGCTCGGACGAGGAACAGCCGGTCAGGCCGAGGGCGACGGCCAGGGCGGGGGTGATGAGGGCGAGGGCGGTGCTGCGGCGCATCGTGGAACTCCTGCTCGATGGGGAATTGTCTACGACCCAGTGTCGCAGATCGCTCAAGCCGGCTGCTCCCAGCGTCCGGGATGGCCGCGGAACCAGCGCGCCAGCAGCGGGGCGCTGGCCAGCACCAGCACCAGCCGCACCACTTGGACTGCCAGCACGAAGGTGACATTCGCCCCACTGGAGGCGGCCGTCGCCAGCACTGCATAGAGCCCGCCGGGCGTGGTGGCGAGGTAGGCGTCGAGCTGCGGCACGCCGGTGAATTGCGCGAGCGCCACCCCCAGTGCTGCCGAGCCGAGCACCACCAGCAGGATCATGGCCACCGACAGCGGCAGCAGCCGCCCGACCTGCCGCAGGCTCGCCCGGGTGAAGCGCAGCCCCACCTGTAGCCCCACCAGCGCAAAGCCGACGGCCGCCAGCCACGTCGGCTCGGCCACGGGTCCCAGCACGCCGGAGATCGTGATGATGCTGGCCACGAGCAGCGGGCCCAGCAGATGGCCCGACGGAAAGTGGACCAGCCGCGCCAGTCCCACCCCCACCGCGGTGCTGACGGCGACGAAGAGCAGGTCGGCCCACCAGGCCGCGTGGGCGACGGGGACCGTCGGGGCCGGCTCGTGGAGTGGGGGCCGGAAGACCAGCGTGGTCACCACCGGCATGCCCATCAGGATCATCACCACGCGCAGGTACTGCACCACGGAACTGATCCGGTCGTCGGCACCGAGTTCCCGGGCGATCGCGGTGATCCCGGAGGCGCCGCCGGCGATCATGGCGAAGGTGCCCGTCGCCCGGGAGAGTCCGCCCAGACGGGCGAAGAGCTGCCCCAGCACCAGGCTCAGGACCAACGTGGCCAGCGTCACGGCGCCGATCGGCAACCAGTTGCCGCCCAGCGCGCGCAGGGTGGCCAGGTCGAGAAGGGAACCCATCGAGATGCCGATCAGTGCCTGACCGGCCACCGAACCGGCCGTCGGCAGGTCCATGGTGGGGCCGCGGCCACTGACGGCATAGAGCATGCCCGCGAACAGGGCGCCGAAGAGCGGTGGAGAGGGGAAGTGGAGCAGGGAGAAGAACCAGCTTGCGAGCACGGTCGCGCCCAGCACCCCGAACCACGTCATGCACAGGGCGCGGCGCTCGGGAGGCTGGGCGGTCGTCCGCTCCGTCGAAGCGGTCAGTTCTCGCGAGGGTCGGACTTGCCGTCGACCTCGCCCGCGTCGGCGGTCGGGGTGTCCTCGCGCGGGTCGGCCTGCATCGACTGGTCGGCCTGGTCCACCTCGGGACGCTGCTGGTCGGGATCCTGGTCTGCGTCGTTCTTGTACGGGTTCTCGCTCATGTCTTTACAGTAGGGAGGGCGGCTGCCCGGCTGAAGGGCTGTCCGCCGCTGGCGGAAGCCCTTCTGCCGTCTGGGGTCACTTCGGCTCGACGTACTCGCCCTTCTCGTAGTCGTAGTCGACCGGGTTGCCGTCCTCGTCGGTGCGGGCATACCACTCGGTGAGCTCGGGCGAGGTGGAGTCGAAGTCGCCGCCGGTGGCGCGCTCGTCGTCGGTGGGCTCGACGGTCAGTGCGAAGTTGTCGCCATAGGTCGCCACGCCGTGCTTGACGGCCTTCTCCAGCGCCCACTGCTCATAGTTCTCGCGGATCGCCTGCGGGTCATTGCGCAGGAGCTTCACCAGGGCCACCGCCATCAGCACCAGCACCAGTGCGAAGGGCAGGGCCGTCACCACGATCAGGTTCTGCAGGCCCTGCAGGGCATTGCGGCCGCCGAAGAGCAGGATCACGATTGCGATGCCGGCCATGCACAGCGCGAAGAAGGCCGTCACCAGCTTGTTGGGCGACGGGTTGCCGCGCTGGGCGAGCTGCGAGTTCACCAGCGAGGCCGAGTCGGAGGTGGTGACGAAGAAGACGCCCAGCATCACGATCACCAGCGCCGAGACCACCCCGCCGCCGGGCAGCTGCTCCACCACCTTGTAGAAGATCTCGGCCGGCAGCGGCAGCGAGGCGGCCGTGCCGTCGGGGGCGATGGCCATGGCGGTGTCGCCGGCCGCGACGGCCCGTCGCTGCAGCCAGATCGCCGTGCCGCCCAGGATCGCGAAGGCCAGCACGATGATCGACGAGGGGATCAGCAGCACGCCCAGCACGAACTGGCGGATGGTGCGTCCGCGCGAGATCTTGGCGGTGAAGACGCCGACGAAGGGTGCCCAGCTCACCCACCAGGCCCAGTAGAAGGTGGTCCAGGAGGACAGGAACTGCTCCATCTCGGGGCCCTCGGCCATGTTGGCGCTCAGCATGTCGGGCAGGTGCCCGAAGTAGTCGACGATCGCCGCCGGCACGGTGTTCATCAGGAAGGCCGTCGGCCCCCCGATGAAGAAGAAGACCGCCAGGCCCAGCGCCATCACCATGTTGATGTTGCTCAGCCACCGGATGCCCCTGGCCACGCCCGAGACCGCCGAGATGATCGTCGCGATGGTCAGCACGGCGATGATGCCCAGCGCGAGACGGTTGCCGGTGGGGCCCCAGCCGGCGACGACCTCCACACCGCGGGCGATCTGCAGCGCGCCGATGCCCAGGCTGGCGGCGGTGCCGAAGAGGGTCGCGATGATCGCCAGGCCATCGATGATGCGGGCGACGGGGCTGTCACTGCGGCCACCCCACAGCGAAGTGACCACCGAGCTCATCAGCGGCACCCGGCCGCGACGGTAGGAGACGTAGGCGACGGCAAGCCCGACGATGGCGTAGATCGCCCAGGCATTCAGTCCCCAGTGCAGGGCGGCCTGCGCGATCGCGCCCTTCACGGCCATCGCTGAGTTCGCGTCGTAGTGCGCGCCCGGGCGGGGGCTCAGGTAGTAGGTGAGGGGTTCGTAGGGGCCGAAGAAGATGATGCCGATCCCGATTCCGGCGCCGAAGAGCATCGCCGCCCAGGACCCGGTGGAGTACTCGGGCTCCTCGCCGTCGAGGCCGAGCGTGATCCTGCCGAAGCGGGAGAAGGCGATCACCAGCAGGAAGAGCACCATGCCGATCGCCAGGATGTTGAAGGTCCAGCCGAGGTTGCGCATCACCCAGGTGAGCGCCGAGCTGGAGACGTCGAAGACCTGTTGCGGTGAGGCGAGGCCCCACCCGACGAAAGCGACGATCAGCGCGCCGACAGCCAGGAGAATGCCCTTGTCGATGCCGTAGCGGATCCTCTGGTCCTCCACCGAGACGCCCGGCACCAGCGCCGGATGGATCTGGTGGGGGTAGTTCACCTCCCGCAGGAAGGTCTTGGCAGCCTTGGCGGGCTTGGACGGGCGGGGTTGTCTTGGACCCGGGTGGCTCACGAATGCTCCTGGTGTCATCGACGTCGGTGGCATCTTCCTCGTCCACCGTAGGGGTATCGGTGGTGAATTGGCGGCAACCTCCGAGGAGCGGACGGTATTTTTTGTTGCGCGGCCGGGGCAGGATGGAGCATTGAACACCCCCGACGACGCGGCCCGCGAAGAGATCCTGCACAACTGGAAGGTCCAGCTGCAGGCGATGGACGGGGCCGACACCGACCAGCTGCGCCAGTGCTTCACCCAGGACGCGGTGCTGGTGCACATGACCGGCTATCGCCAGCCGCTGAAGGAGTGGCTCGCCGGCATGCGCGCCGGAGAATTCGTCTACCACCAGGTGGTCGAGCACGACGTCCAGGTGGAGGTGGACGGAGACAAGGCCTCGCTGCAGGGACGAATCACCACCGGCTACCGGCCCGACGGCTCCGGCCGGGCTTGGCCGCTCGACGTCCGCCAGGACCTGGTGTTGAGCGATGGGCAGTGGTTGGTGGCCGAGTCGCGCGTGCGGCTGGGCTGAGGCCTTGGCATCGTGAGGGCATGACCACACCTGACGCCGCCGTGCGCCCTGCGACCGCCGCTGATGCGGAGGTGATCAGCACCTGGATCGCCAGTGCGGAGGAGCTGCTGGTCTTCGCCGGC
>NZ_JBHWOO010000007.1:0-8969 GCF_043424415.1 Luteococcus sp.
CCCCCTCAGCGGGTCAGTCCCACCTCGTGCGCGAAGAGCACCAGCCCAACCCGGTCGCGGGCCTGCAGCTTTGACAGCAGCCGTCCGATGTGGGTCTTGACGGTGCCCTCGGCCATGAACAGCCCGGTGGCGATCTCGGAATTGGTGGCGCCGTGGGCCACCTCCACCAGCACCTCGCGCTCCCGGTCGGTGAGCTGCTCCAGCCGCGGGTCGGGGCCGCTGCCGCCGCTGGGCAGCATCGGCACCACGTGTTCCAGCAGCCGGCGGGTGGCCGTCGGCGCCATCACCGCGCCACCGCCGGCCACGGTGCGGATGGCGGCGAGCAGGTCGTCGGGGCGGGCGTCCTTGAGCAGGAAGCCGGAGGCGCCGGCCTTGAGGGCGGCGAAGACGTACTCGTCCAGGTCGAAGGTGGTCAGCACCAGCACCTTCGCGTCGTGGCCGCGGGCGGTGAGCTGACGGGTGGCCTCGACGCCGTCCATCATGGGCATCCGGATGTCCATCAGCACCACGTCGACGGTGTGCGCGTCGAGCACCTGCAGCACCTGGGAGCCGTCGGCGGCCTCGGCGACCACCTCCATGTCGTCCTCGGCCTCGATCAGCATCCGGAAGCCGGAGCGCACCAGCGCCTGGTCGTCGGCCAGCAGCACGCGCAGCGGGCCGGGCGGGGTGGGGGTCATGGCAACTCCTTGGTGGACGGGTCGTCGGGGCTGGTCAGCGGCACTGGCACGATGGCGCGCACCAGGAAGCCGCCGGTGGGTTTGGGCTGGGCCAGCAGCTGCCCGCGCATCGACGTGACGCGCTCGTGCATGCCTTGCAGGCCGTGCCCGTCGGGTGAGGCGGTGGCCGCCGCCCCCACCCCGTCGTCGCTGATCTCGGCGATCACCAGGGTGGGGGTGTAGGTGAGCGTCACCTGGGCGGTGGCTTCGGCGCCGGCGTGCTTGAGCACATTGGTGAGTGCCTCCTGCACGACGCGGAAGACGGTCAGGCCCAGGGTGGAGGGGACCGGCGGCGGCGTGCCCTCGACGTGCAGGTGCACCCGGTTGCTGCTGCGCTGCACCATCTCGGGGATGTCCGCCAGGCCAGGGGTGGGCGCATACAGGGCTGCCTCCTGATGGGCCACCTCGTCGGGGCTTCCGCGCAGGACGCCGACGATGCGTCGCATCTCGGTGAGGGCCTCGCGGCCGGTCTGGGCGATGGTGTCGAGCACTTCGGGGGCCCGTTCGGGCTTCTTGGCGGCAAGTGCCCTGCCGCCCTCGGCCTGGACGATCATCACCGACAGCGAGTGGGCGACGATGTCGTGCAGTTCCCGGGCGATCTGGGCCCGCACCGTGGCCTCGGTGCTCAGGGCGCGCTGCTGGTGCTCGGCCAGGGCCAGGGCCCGACGCTCGGCCTCGGCCAGGGTGCGGGAGTGCTCGGCCTCCACCGACTCGCGCACGCGCCGGCCGATGACGTAGCAGGTGAGCACCAGCCCACCGCAGCCCACCATGGTGATCAGCACCAGCATCACCGGCAGGTCGGGGTCGGGGGCGTAGTGGGTGATCTGGCGGCTCCAGCGCAGCGGTCCGAGCACCGATCCGAGCGCTCCGGCCAGCAGCACCACGCGGGCGCGCGGGCCGGGCACCCAGCGCGGCACCGAGTAGGCCACCAGCAGCACCGCCAGCAGGCTCGGGGTGGGCAGCGGCAGCAGCGCCAGGTGGGCCAGGCAGCAGGCCAGCGCGAGGCTGAAGGTGAGCATCGGGCGGCGCCGCCGCAGCACGGTGACGCAGCACAGCGCCAGTCCCACCACGACGGCGGCCAGCCATTCGCTGCGGGTCTGCTCGCCGGGCAGGCCGAGCATGGCCGTCGGGATGACGGTGAGGACCGCCAGCAGGCCCGCGACGGCACAGTCCAGGGACCACGTGGCGTGCGCCAGCTCGTCGGGGCGGGAGGTCCTCACCCTGCCAGCCTAGGAGTGCGGGGCTCCAGCGTCGTCGGCCCGGGGTCGCATCGGGGTGGGACTGTGGTCGCGCACTTGGCTAGCGTGATGGGAATGGAGATGACGATGATCGACTGGTCCGAGGGCCAGTGGACGCACGAGCCGGTGCGGGTGGAGCAGGCGGCCGACGGCCTGCACGTGGAGGCCGTCGAGGGCTCCGACGCGTGGCGTCTGACCTCCTACGGCTTCGTGCACGCCGACGAGCACGCGCTGCTGGCGCCGATGCCCGCCACGGGTGCCGTCGAGGTGGACTTCGTGGCCGCCTTCGAGGCCCAGTTCGACCAGGCAGGCCTCTTCCTGTGCATCGACGACGAGCACTGGGTGAAGGCCGGCGTCGAGTTCGCCGACGGGGTGCCGCAGCTGGGTGCGGTGGTGACCAGTGGCCATTCCGACTGGTCGGTGGCGCCGGTGCCGGACTGGGTCGGTCGCACGGTGACGATCCGTGCCTCGCGCGAGGGCAATGCCGTCACGCTGCGTGCCCGCGTCGAGGGCGAGGACTTCCGGCTGGTGCGGGTGCTGCCGCTGCCCGAGGATGCCGAGGTCCTTGCCGGTCCGCTGGTCTGTGCCCCCACCCGGGCCGGGCTGGTGGTGCACTTCACTCGCTGGGCGACGGGTCCGCAGGACGGCTCGCTGCACCCCTGAGCGGTCCAGCTCCCCGCAGGCCCGTCTGGCGCCTGCGGGGCGCGCCACTCCACACATGTGGACTGACCAGACCTTGGCAAGAACCGTCCGGCGTCCTAGTGTCGAGTCATGGTGAGCAAAGAAGCTTGGACCGTCCCCGGAGTCGACCCCCGCGGCATCAGCGAACGCCTGGTGGACCGCATCTCGATGGCGCACGACGCCTCCCACTACCTGCTGACCCCGCGCACCGTGGTCACCGCGGCCGATGCCGCCGAGGTCGCGGCGGTGATGCGCCAGGCCGTCGAGCAGCGGCGCCACGTCACGCTGCGCTCGGGCGGCACCTCGCTGAGCGGGCAGGCGATCAGCGACGACATCCTGCTCGACGTGCGCCAGAACTTCCGCGAGGTCACCGTCCTCGACGGCGGCCTGCGGGTGCGCTGCCAGCCCGGTGCCACCATCCGCAATGTCAACGCCCACCTGGCGCGCTTCGGTCGTCGCCTGGGCCCCGACCCGGCCAGCGAGATCGCCTGCACCGTCGGCGGCGTGGTGGCCAACAACTCCTCGGGGATGAGCTGCGGCACCGAGCGCAACACCTACCGCACCCTGGACTCGATGGTGCTGGTGCTCGCCTCGGGCACCATCGTCGACACCTCCCGGCCCGACGCCGACCAGCGCCTGCGCCGCGACGAGCCCGCGCTGTGGGAGGGGCTGGCGGCCCTGCGCGACCGGGTGCGCTCCAATCCCGACTCGATGGCCACCATCGCGCAGCAGTACGCGATGAAGAACACCATGGGCTACGGCCTCAACTCCCTGGTCGACCACGACGAGCCAGTGCGCATCCTGGAGCACCTGGTGGTCGGCTCGGAGGGCACGCTGGGATTCGTCGCCGAGGCCACCTTCAACACAGTGCCCGTCGAGGCCCACGCCGCCACCGCCCTGCTGGTGGTCGACGACCTCTCGGTGGCCACCGACGCCCTGCCGAGCCTGGTCGCCGGCGGCGCCCGGGCGCTGGAGCTGATGGACGCCGCCTCGCTGCGTGTCGTCCAGGGCTATGCCGAGGCCTCCCCGGAGCTCGCCGCGCTGCAGGTCGAGCGCCACGCCGGCCTGCTGGTGGAGACCACCAGCGACGATCCCGACGAGCTGGCCTCCGCGATGTCTGCGCTCAACGACGTGATGGCCGGCCTGCCGATCAAGCGCCCGCCGACCTTCACCAGCGACCCGCGCGAGCGCGCCAACCTGTGGCACCTGCGCAAGGGGCTCTACACCTCGGTGGCGGGGGCCCGGCCCTCGGGCACCACCAACCTGCTGGAGGATGTCGCCGTCCCGCTGGGCTCGCTGACCGCCACCGTCGACGAGCTCTCGGGGCTCTTCGTCCGCCACGGCTACCATGATGCGGTGATCTTCGGCCACGCCAAGGACGGCAACATCCACTTCATGATCAACCCGACGCTCTCGGATGCCCGCGAGCTGGAGACCTATGCGGTCTTCACCGAGGAGATGGTGGAGGCAGTTCTGGGGCGCAGCGGCACCCTGAAGGCCGAGCACGGCACCGGACGGATCATGGCGCCCTATGTCCGTCGCCAGTTCGGCGACGAGCTCTACGAGGTGATGCGCCAGGTGAAGCGGCTGGTCGACCCGCACGGCGTGCTCAACCCGGGCACCCTGCTCGACGACGACCCCGAGGCCCACCTCAACCACCTCAAGACGATGCCGCCGGTCGACGACTTCGTGGACCGCTGCGTCGAGTGCGGCTACTGCGAGCCCACCTGCCCGTCCAAGGACCTCACCACCACGCCCCGACGCCGCATCGTCATGCTGCGCGAGATCGTGGTGCGGCCGAAGGACGAGGCCGAGGAGCTGCGTCGCGCCTATGACTACGAGGCCGTCGACACCTGCGCGGTCGACTCGCTGTGTGCCAAGGCCTGCCCGGTGCACATCGACACCGGTGTGTTCATGAAGAACCACTTCCGGGCCGAGCGGCACAGCGAGACGGCGATGAAGGCCTCTGCCGCCGTCGCCCGCCTGTGGGGACCGCTGACCACCGGCCTGCGGGCCGGCATGCAGGTGGCCGACCGCCTGCCCACGCCGCTGCTGCAGGGCTTGACGGGCCTGGGGCGCGCCGTGGTGAGCAAGGACCTGCTGCCCGCCGTCGGCCCCGACCTGCCGCACCCGGGCATGGCGCGTCCGGCGGCCACGATCAGTCAGGGCCGCAGGAGCGGGCCGGCCGGAGCCCGGGGCGTGCTCTTCGCCTCCTGCCTGGGGGAGATCTTCGGACCCTCCGAGTCGGGCTGCGGACGGGGCGTCACCGACGCCCTGCTGGCCATCTGCGAGCGGGCCGGCGTCGAGCTGGCGGTGCCCGAGCTGGAGGGCCTGTGCTGTGGCACGCCGTGGGTGAGCAAGGGCTTCACCGCCGGCGCCGAGGCGATGGCCGAGCGGACCTTCGACGTGCTCTGGCAGGCCAGCGGCCAGGGAGCGCTCCCGATCGTCTGCGATGCCGCCTCCTGTTCGCACGGCCTGGCCGAGCTGGCTCTGCACCTGGGTGACGACAAGGCCGAGCAGTGGCGCAGTGTGCGGGTGGAGGATGCTGTCACCTTCGTCGCGCGCGAGTGCCTGCCGCAGCTGGAGACCACGCCCTCGGGGACGATGGTGCTGCACCCCACCTGCTCGATGGTGCACCTGGGCTGCGTCGACGACGCCGTGGCCTGTGCTCGGGCCGCCTTCGCCGAGGTGGAGGTGCCCATCGATGCCGGTTGCTGCGCCTTCGCCGGCGACCGCGGCATGCTGCACCCGGAGCTGACCGCCTCGGCCACCAGGGCGGAGGCCCGCGAGGTGGCCGACCTGGAGGCCGAGCACCGACGCCACGGCCGCCCGGTGGAGGCCTTCGCCAGTGCCAACCGCACCTGTGAGATGGGGATGTCCAGGGCGACCGGGCAGGAGTACCGCCACGTCCTCGAGCTGCTGGCCGAAAGGCTGGGCAGGACTGCGGCAGGTGTGCGCCGCTGAGACACACCGTCCGGCCGCCGAGACGCACCCCCTCCTTGAGGAGGGGGTGCCTCAGGGCTTGAAGTCCTTGTTGGAAAGAACATCCGACGATTCAGGGGAGGTCCGCCAAGTGGTCGCGGACATGCCGGGTGACATGTGCGTGGTGCACAATTGCCCTACCCCGGCAACGACCCACCACAAGGTCGCCGGCCACCCCCGGTATGGCCAGCCGAACAGTGCCCAGGGCCCCGTCCACCTCGAGGAGCGTCATGACGCAGCCGCCCACCCAACGCGGGGCAGCCGCCCCCGCCGAGGTGCGCGACTACCGGGCCGTCGCCCGTCAGATCACCGAGGGCAGCCAGGACGCGAGCTGGGTGGAGGACGCGGTCAACGCAATCGAGGAGCGCGTCGACCTGGCCGACCACCGCCTGCTCACCGTCCTGGCGCTGTTGCTGGACGGCGGGCACGAGCTGCCCACCCCGTTGCGCGAGGGGCTGGAGCGGGCCGTGCAGGGCTTCCGCTACTGGATGGACGAGCCGGGCGACGACTCGATGTGCCACTGGAGCGAGAGCCACCAGATCTGCTTTGCGGTGGCCGAACACCTGGCCGGCCTCACCTGGCCCGAGACCGTCTTCCGCAATGACGGCCGACTGGGCCGGGACAAGGCCCAACGTGCACGGGTGCGGATCATGCGCTGGCTCGGTCACCGCTTCCGCCACGGCTTCAGCGAATGGCTCTCGGGCACCTTCCACGCCATCGAGGTCTCCGCGCTGACCCTTCTGGTGGAGCACGTGCACGAGGATGGCGAGTTGGTGGCGCGCGCCTCGATGGTGCTCGACCTGCTGATGCTGGACCTGGCCCTGCACCGCTTCGACGGCAGCTTCGTCTCCTCCTCGGGACGCTCCGAGGCGCTGCCCAAGGCCTTCCCTGAGCGCAACGAGATCCAGTGCGTCGTCGACAGCGCCTTTGGTCGCACCCCGCCGCCCTTCGAGCCCGCACTGCCGACGTCGATCTTCCTGGCCCGGCGCCGGTACCGCATCCCGCAGGTGGTGCGCGAGATCGCCTTCGCCCAGGCCGACCACCTGGTGACCAGCTCCCACGGGCTCGACCTACTGGAGGTGCCCGCCGAGGTGCGCCGCAACAATCCCCGCACCGCCACCGAGCGCAGCGCCGAGGAGGTGGCGCTCTACTGGGGCATGGAGGCCTTCACCACGTCCGAGGCGATCGGCCCCACCCTGGAGGCCATTGAGCGGCTCCACCTGGACCAGAACCGCATCCTCAAGCCGTTGATGCCCTTCCGCAGGGTACCCTCGCGCATGGTGCAGACGGCCCTGCTGCGCTCGCTCAACCCGGTGACGCAGGGGGCGGCGCTGCAGCGGGCCAATGTGCAGACCTACCGCACCCCGCACTACCTGCTCAGCAGCGCCCAGCACTACCAGCCCGGCACCTTCGGCGACCAGGAGAACATCTGGCAGGCGGCACTTCCCGGCCAGATCCACATCTTCTCCACCCATCCCGGCTCCACCCTGCTCGACGAGTCGGCCCGGCCGGCGACGCCCTCGGGCTGGGTCGGCAACGGTATCCGTCCCGACGTCGCCCAGATGCGCAATGTGCTGCTGGCGCTCTACGACACCCGGATGCGGCGCGGCTACCTGGAGGGGCAGCGCCACGAGCTGAGCCACGTCTTCTTCCCCGCCGCCAACTTCGACGAGCTGCACGTGGCCGAACGGGTGGTGGCCGGACGGCGCGAGGACTCCTACTTCGGGATGGTCTCGCTGGACACCATCGAGATGCCCAATGAGAGCGAGCTGCTGCAGCGTGGCGCGGTGACCGGCTGGGCCGTGATGCTGGCCGACCGCTCCGACTTCGGCTCCCTGTCCCGCTTCGTCGACTACCTCAAGCGCTGCCCGCTGGTGCACACCCGCTCCACGCTCACCTGGAAGACTCCCGAACACCACTACTCGCTGGAGTGGTGTGGTGACTTCTGCGTCGACGGCGCCCCGGTCGACACCGACTACCCGCGCCAGCGCAGCGACTGGACGAGGATTGCCCGCCGCCCCACCGTGATCGAGGTGACCGGCCGCACCGGCACCCTGGTGCTGGACTGGAAGTTGGGGACGCGCTCCCAGGGGCCGGGCGTCCCGGGCGCGCCCTAGCACCCCCCTCCACGGGATGCCACGGCTGTGGTGGCTTCCCTCCTTTGGTCTTGTCGAAGGGTTCCCGCCCGACCAAAAAAGTGATATCACTTTGATATCCACTTCTTCTCGGCGCACCAGCGAAGGACACAGCCATGGACGACGACCCCGACCTCACCCCCACCCCCGACGAACAGCCGCTGCAGACCCAGCCCGTGGGCCACGACGGCATCCGCATCGACATCGCCGAGCGCAAGGCGTGGAGCATGTCGGGCATCCTCTTCCTGCTCCTCGCCCTGCTCGGCTTCCTGGGGGGCTGCGCCCTCGTCGCGACGGGCTTCCTCGGCGGGGCCGTCTGGAAGGTGGTCCTCGGCGTGTTGCTCGTGCTCGCCGCCCTGGTCCTGTCCACCGGCCTGCGGATCGTGAACCCCGGCGAGGCTGCCGTCGTGCAGTTCCTCGGCCACTACCTGGGCACCGTGCGCACCACCGGGCTCAACCTCACCGCCCCGCTGACCACCGGCCGCAAGGTCTCGGTGAAGGCGGTCAACTTCGAGGTGGAGCCGATGAAGGTCAACGACTCCAACGGCAACCCGATCGAGATCGGCGCCATCGTCGTCTACCAGGTGGCCGACACCGCCAAGGCCGCCTTCGCCGTCGAGGACCACGACGACTTCGTGCGCAAGCAGGCCGAGTCGGCGCTGCGCCACGTCGCCATGAGCCATCCCTACGACGACCACTCCGTCGGCTACGGCAGCGCCGACCACCGGGGCGTCATCACCCTGCGTGAGTCCACCGACGAGGTCAGCGCCGAGCTGGCCCACGAGGTGGCCGAGCGGGTGGCCGTCAGCGGCGTCGAGATCATCGAGGTGCGCCTGGCCCACCTGGCCTATGCCCAGGAAATCGCCTCGGCGATGCTGCGCCGCCAGCAGGCCAGCGCCGTGCTCAGCGCCCGTCAGGTGATCGTCCAGGGGGCCACCGAGATGGCCAAGGCGGCCGTCCGGGAGCTCGACGCCGAGAGCGACATCGAGCTGGACCCCGAGCGCAAGGCCGCCATGATCACCAACCTGCTGGTGGTGCTGTGCTCCGAGCAGAACACCCAGCCGGTGCTCAACACCGGAAGCCTCTACTGACCCGTGCCGGAGAAACGCAAACAGGTGCTGCTGCGGATGAATCCGCAGCTGCACGACGCCCTCGCCCGCTGGGCGGCCGAGGACATGCGCTCGGTCAACGGGCAGGTGGAGATGCTCCTGCGCGAC
>NZ_JBHWOO010000008.1:0-6491 GCF_043424415.1 Luteococcus sp.
ACGTCACGTCCCAGTACCTGCATCGAACCGGCATCGGCCCGCACCAGTCCCAGCAGCATCCGGATCGTGGTGGTCTTGCCCGAGCCATTGGGCCCCAGGAAGCCGTGCACACCGCCGCGGGGCACCACCAGGTCGAGCCCGGCGACGGCTGTGCGTCGCCCCCTCAGCGTGCGGTAACCCTTGCTCAGACCGCTGGTCTCGATGGCCGTGTCCATCGCCACCCCTCTCGTCGGCGTACCCACTGTGGGTACGCAGACGACGCTAGGGGAGCGGAGCCGCACCGTCCGCGGCGAAACGGGGGGTCGAGACCGCGGTCGTAGCAGGTGGGGTCAGCGGACGTACTGCTCCAGCCCCGAGGTGTCACCCGAGGCCATCTGCTCGAAGAAGGCGCCGGCCTTCTGCTCGTCCCAGATCACCGAGGACCCGGCACTGGTGGAGGTGTCGGTGCTGCTCAGCGGCACCGAGACGGCCAGCGCATCACCCGACGAGACCTTGCGGAAGGAATTGGCAGTGGCCGCCAGCTCGACCGGGCCAGTGCCCTTGCCCCGCTGCACCGAGCCGCCCAGGGCCATGTTGAGCCTCCAGTAGCGCACCGGGTTGATGAAGGTCATCGGGCTGGCCGCCTTCTTCACGAGGGCGGCCATCATCTCGCGCTGGCGCTTCATGCGGCCGATGTCGCCGGTGGGGTCGGCCTTGCGCATGCGCACATAGCCCAGCGCGTCGGTGCCCTTGAGGGTCTGGCAGCCGGACGGCAGGTTGGTGTGCGAATCCTTGTCCACCATGGGTTCGTCGAGGCACATCTCGACGCCCCCCACGGCGTCGACCACAGTGGCGAAGCCGTCGAAGCCCACCTCCAGGTAGCTGTCGACGCGCAGGCCGGTGTCCTGCTCGATGGTCTCGACCAGCAGTTCCGGACCGCCCAGGGCATAGGCGGCGTTGAGCTTGTTCTTGCCATGACCAGGGATGTCGACGTACGAGTCGCGCGGCAGGCTGACCAGGACGGGCTTGCCCGTGCGCGGGGTGTACATCAGCATCATCGTGTCGGTGCGCTTGCCCCCCTCGGTGCCGGTGCCAAGTTCCGCCTGTTTCTCGGCCGTCAGGTTCTCGCGGGCATCCGAGCCGACCATCAGCGTCATGGTGCCGGGCTGGTCAGCCGGACGGTCCCCATCGGGGCTGGCATCGACGGCGCCGGCGCGGGTGACGGCGAGCACCGGGACGACCAGCAGCCAGACCAGCCAGGCCACCAGCAGCAAGGGCAGCAGTCCCAGCGGGCCGCAGCCGCCGCGACGGCGGCGGGAACGACGGACGGGCGCGGGGGCACTGACCTGGGCGGCAGCGGGTGCCGGGCGGGAAGCTGGCCGTGGTGCGGTGCGGGGCGCGGCTGCAGGAGCCGGTCGGGGCGCGGGACGTGGGGCAGGCCTGGGCGCGGGTGCCGGGCGTGGCTCGGGACGGGTCGGCTTGCGCACCTGGTCCTCGGTGTAGACCACGCGCTGGGGTTTCTGCTCGGCCCGCTGGGCGGCGGCTGCGCCCGTTCCAGCGGCCTGCGCGGTGGCGCGACGCCGTCTCTCCAGCTCGGCTGCCTCGTGGGAATCCATGATCCGTGTCTGGTCGGCACTGGGCTTCTCGGAGCCGTAGAGCCAGTCCAGATCGGCCTGCCTGCGGGCATCGTCACGGGGATCCATGGCGACAACCGTACCCAGACCTGGCTGTGAGGCCTCACAGGCTGGCGGCGAGCCGGATGGATGGTGTGCTGGGGTGCTGGAAGAATGGAATCCATGAGCTCGCCCGGCAGCACCCCTCGACGCCCCCTGGACCCGGAACCGGTGAGCGTGGTGATCCCCGTCCTCAACGAGGAGACCCACCTGGAGGAGTCCGTGGCCGGGGTGCTGGCCCAGGACCATCCCATGGAGATCGTCCTGGCCGTGGGGCCGAGCACCGACCGCACCGAGGAGATTGCGCACGAGCTGGCGGCCGCCGACGACCGGATCACCGTCGTCGCCAACCCCTCCGGCACCACCCCCGATGCGCTGAACCTCGCCATCGCTGCCAGCCGGTACGACATCATCGTGCGCGTCGACGCCCACGGCGCGCTGGCTCCCGGCTACATCGACCGGGCCGTCGACCTGCTGCGGAGCACAGGAGCGGCCAATGTCGGTGGGCACATGGCCGCCCGGGGACGCACCCCCCTCGAGAAGGCCGTCGCCGTCGCCTACACCTCACCCGTGGGGCTGGGAGGAGGGTCCTTCCACCTGGCCAACTCGCCCGAGGGGCCCGCCGAGACCGTCTTCCTGGGAGTCTTCCGGCGTGACGCGCTCGACCAGGTGGGCGGCTACGACCCCACCCTGCTGCGCGCCCAGGACTGGGACCTGAACTACCGGCTGCGCAAGGCCGGGTGGACGGTCTGGTTCTCGCCCGACCTGCAGGTCACCTACCGCCCCCGCTCGTCGGTCACCGCACTGGCCCGGCAGTTCTTCCGCACCGGGCAGTGGCGGCGCGAGGTGATGCGTCGCAATCCCGACACGATCAGCCCCCGCTACCTGGCCCCGCCCGTGACGGTGCTTGCCATCGCCGGCGGTTCCCTGGCCGGCCTGCTCGGACTGGCCACCGGCAGGCGCGCGCTCACGGTCGGCTTCCTCGCCCCGGTGGGCTACTTCGGGGGCGTGACGGCCGCCGCCGCGCTGATGCGTCGCCCAATGGACCCGGGCGTGCGGGCCAGGCTGCCGCTGGTGCTCACGGTGATGCACATGGCCTGGGGGGCCGGGGCGATCGTCGGACTGCCTGTCGAACAGCGCGGCGGCCCCGAGCCCGAGCAGGTCTGAGCCTCAGCCCTGACCGTCAGCGGCTCCACGGTCCCCACCGGTCGAAGGGGGTGCCGGTCAGGTCCGACCCGGGCATGGCCCAGTGCAGGGCATAGGTGCCCGGAGGCGCCTGCTCGCGGGCGTACTGCAGCAGCGCGGTCGGCTCCTCCCAGATGACCACCTCGGTGGGCTCGTCCTGCTCGGGCGGGGTGTAGGAGCACATTGCGAGCCGCGGCATGTCGCCATCGAAGCGCACCTCCTCCACGAGGACGTCCACGCTGGCGTCCAGGATCCGGGTGTGGTTGCCGACCGGTACCTGGTGGGAGGACCAGACCACGTCGTAGCCCACCCAGGCCAGTTCGGCGAGCTCCAGCTCATGTCCCAGGTCCAGCTGGGCGACGAATCCGTTCCCGGCCTCCAGCTCCACCAAGGCATGAATCGCCATGCCGAAGCCCTCCTCCAGCACCGGGCTGGGAGCCTCGTCGTCGACGAGGTGGATCGCCACCATGAAGCGGGTGCGGGGCGTGGTGCAACGCAGCAGCTGGTGGAGCGACTGGCGGGAGGTGTGGTCTGAATTGACCACCAGCATCTCCTGCAGCGCCACCTTGCCCAGCCCGGGAACCATGTCCATGCCCAACTCGCAGCGGATCCGCTGGATCTCCTCGCCGTCGGGGTAGACATCGGCGAAGGAGGCGACCCCGGTCGACCGGTCGGGCAACAGCCGCCGCAGGTGCCCCTCGCCAACCTCCAGCACCTTCTCGATCTCGGAGATTGCCCGCAGGGAATTGGTGCGTCGCGGGGTGGAGCGTCCCGTCTGCCAGTAGCTCAGGGTGGCCACGGAGATGCTGTGTCCCCGCTCGGCCAGCAGGTCACGCAAGTTCTGCAGCGTCAGGTTGCGCTGCTGCAAGGCCTGCGCGAGGGCCCGGCCGAAGGGCGGCCGGGAAGCGGTACTGTCCGGCATCAGTTCCCCTCGGCGAACTCGGCGATGCCGTCGTGGTCCCAGCACCACAGCATCATGTGACGGCCGGGACTCGCGGAACGGGTGATGTGGCACAGGCGGGGCTTGCCGGGATCCAACTCCACGAGGTCGACGCCCGTGGTCTGGCCGGTGGGCACGAAGACGTGGCCAGCGGCCCGGGGCAGCGGGCCGGTGAAGAGCACCTCCTGCACCAGGAAGTCGGCGGTGCGCCCCAGGGTACATTCCTGCATGCACGGGTCCTCGGTGCTTCGGGGGCGCAGCACCTCGTAGCCAAGCCAGAGCGTCGCACCGCGCGGGAGGGGGCGGGGCAGCACCAGTTCGGCCACCTGGCCGGGCAGGGTCCCCAGGTCCCGCGTGCGGCCGATCGTCACACCGTGAGGGGCCGTGATGCGGGGCACGGCGTCGCCGGGATGGGAGCCCAGGTGGATCGAGGGGATGCGCTCCAGCCCGTCGATCTCGGCACGCACCAGTTGGCGGATGCACTCGCGCTCAGTGCCGGGCGGGTCGTCGACGACCACCAGGTCGTGTTGCATCACGGTGGTGACGGGGCCGGGCATCGCCAGCCCGAAGTCCTCCAGGATCGTGGCCACCTCGTCGGTCCAGGGCCGCCCCGCGAAGGCCTGGCGCACGTCGGACGGCCGCGTGGTCAGCAGGCCGGCCAGGCTTCCTTCCGGCAGCTCCAGTTCCTGCTCGATCAGCCCCACGGCCCGCAGCGAGTCTGCGCGTCGCGGCAGCGAGCGCCCCGAGGACCAGTAGCTCAGTGTCGCCACAGACAACCGGATGTCGCTGTCGGCGAGGCGCTGCTGCAACGCCTTGAGCGTCATGCCCCGCTCGCGCAGTGCACCGGCGAGGATCTCCCCGAAGGCGGACGGCATCGTTCGTGACACAGGGTTGGTGGTCGTGTACGTCATGGGGAAGAATTCCTGGAAGGAGGATGCGGGATCAACCGCGACCAGTCTTCTCCGCCGCGGCGATGCGCGCCAGTCGCTCCTCGAGCTCGGCGGCGTCCATCTCATCACCGCCGCGCACCAGAACCGAGGAACCTCCACCGGACAGGGCTCGCAGCAGGCCTTCGACCAGGTCGGTCCACGGCTCGCCGGTGGGTCGCACCAGGCGACGTCGCGCGTCCGGCTCCACAACCGCCAGCGCCCCGGCCCCCAGGCGCTGCTCACCGTCGTCGAACCAGACCGGGGCCGGGTCATTGCGCCAGTGCACATCGGGCTGGCCCAGCACCTCGGCATAGTCGGTCACTCCGGCCACGGGCTGCGGGAGACCCAGGCCGAGCGGGTGCAGCGAACAGGCCACCGTCTCCACCCCCGGGACGGGATGGGTGCGGGCCGGGCCCACGACGGCCAGCTCGACCCGGTCCAGGTCGTCGCGCGGCAGCGCCAGCACCGTGCCGCCGGCCTGCCAGGTGGCCATCGCCCAGACCATCCCCACCCAGTGGCCCGGGTCGGTCAGCAGCAGCGGCAGGCCCACGTCCCCCCCGTCGTCGAGCCCCATCGAACCGATCAGGTTGGCCGTCTTGTCCACCCAGTTGGCGAAGGTCCGGGCCGAGAACTCCACCCGGGAGCCGTCGTCCAGGTCGTAGCAGGTGAGCAGCGGCTGAGCCGGGTCGGCGACGGTGCGGGACTCGAGGGCGGCGACGGGATCGTTCGGCAGGAACATTCGGCCATCCTAGGGCAGCCCCGCCCGCCGGCACCGTGAGGGCCACTAGGCTCGAGCCATGAGACATGTGGTGATCATGGCCGGTGGTTCGGGGACCCGTCTGTGGCCGCTCTCCCGCAAGGGCGAGCCCAAGCAGCTTCTCGAACTGGTGGACGGAAAGAGCCTGCTGAGGCTGGCCTACGAGCGGGTCGCGGGGGTGGTGCCCGACGAGAACATCCTGGTGTGCTGCGGAGCCGCCTACACCGCCGTGGTGTCACGGCAGCTGCCCGAACTTGCTGAGGAGAACCTGTTGGGCGAGCCCGTCGGGCGCGACTCGCTCAATGCCGTGGCCTGGCCCGCCGCTGTGCTCCAGCGGCGCGACCCCCGGGCCGTGATGGCAGTGCTGACGGCCGACCAGATCATCACCCCCGTCGAGGAGTTCCGCGCCTCCCTGGAGACCGCCTTCAGCATCGCCGAGTCCGACGACAGTGCGCTGGTGACCTTCGGCGTCGTGCCGGACAGCCCGCACACCGGCTACGGCTACCTCAAGCGCGGCGACTCGCTGGCCGCCTTCCCCAGTGCCAGCGGAATCACCGAGTTCAAGGAGAAGCCCACCGCCGAGGTTGCCCGGGCCTACCTGGACAGCGGACAGTACTGGTGGAACTCGGGCATGTTCGTCTGGCAGGCGGCCACCGTCCTGGAACAGCTGCGCCAGCTGGTGCCCGAGACCCACGCCAGCGTCCTGGAGCTCGCGGCCCAACCCGAGCGGCTGGGCGAGATCTATCCGCAACTGGCCAAGACCTCGGTGGACTACGCCATCATGGAGCCCGTCAGCCAGGGCCGTACCGGTGCGCACGTCGTCGCCGTGCCCCTCGAGATCGAGTGGTACGACCTGGGCGGCTACGCTTCCCTGGCCGAACAGCTCACCCACGACGAGCAGGGCAATGCCCGCGAGGGGGTGACCGTCACCCTCGACGCCAGCAACAACCTGGTGATCAACCGGGGACGGCCCGGCACCGTCGTGGCCGTGGCGGGCATCTCCGGCATGGTCGTGTGCGTCACCGAAC
>NZ_JBHWOO010000009.1:0-22574 GCF_043424415.1 Luteococcus sp.
TTTGTCCGCGGCAGGCACCGGCGGTGCAGGTGCGCCTGGTGGGCGACGGCACCCGGCCGGCCTCGGGCCGGGCCGCGGCACGGGCTGTCGACCAGGACCTGGCCCGTGAGGTGGTGGGCCTGCTGGAGGACGGCTGGGAACTCGACGACGGCCACGGCTGGCGGCCGCTTCGCCCGAGCGACGTGGCGGTACTGGTGCGCACCAACCGCCGTGGGGAGCAGGTGACCCAGGCCCTCGAGTCCTGCGGGGTCTCGGCCGTCTTCGGCGGTGCCTCCAGCGTGATGGCCTCCGAGGCCGCCACGGCATGGCTGCACCTGCTGCGAGCCCTGGTGCAACCCTCCACCCAGGCGATGAAGCGTGCCGCCCTCGGATGCCTGGTCGGCTGGAGCGAGGCAGACCTGGCCGCTGCCGTCGCCGACGACGGCAGCGCGGCCGCGAACCGCACGCTGTCCGAACTCGCAGTCCAGACCAAGACGCTGGCCCGGGTGCTGTACGAACAGGGCGTCGCCGGAGTCTTCGAGGTGCTGTGCGACCGCACCGAGCTCTACCAGCGCCTGCTGGCACGCCCCGACGGGGAACGCGTGATGACCGACGTGCGCCACCTGTCACAGCTGCTCAACGACCAGGTGGTGCGCCACCAGCTCACCCCGCCAGCCCTGGTGCAATGGCTGGCCGAACGCATCCGCGAGGCCCGTCGCGGCACCGACGACGACCGCACCCGCCGACTGGAGACCGACACCGCCTGCGTCCAGGTGCTGACCGTGCACGCAGCGAAGGGCCTGGAGTTCCCCGTCGTGCTGCTGCCCCAGGCAGCCAGCGAATGGCGTCCGACACCCCGACAGGGCGATGCCACCGTGCTGCACCTGGACGGGCGACGCGTGCTCGACGTCGGGGTCGACGCCGACTGGGCACGCCGGCAGGAGCTACGACTGGCCCAGGAGCAGTCGGAATCGCTGCGCAGCCTCTACGTGGCAGCCACGCGAGCATCCAGCAGGCTGGTCCTGTGGTGGGCCGCCACCACCTCCGAGACCACCACCTCTGCCCTGCACCGGCTCCTCTTCGACCAGCACCGCCCCGGCCAGGAGGTGGCTGGCGAACCAGTGCTGCCCGAGTCGCCTCGCGCGGCGGTCCAGATCCCAGCCAGCCAGATCGAGCTGGTCACCGTCGAGACGCGCCCACACCGTCGCTGGCAGGCGCCCCCACCCCAGCCCACCGACCTGGAGGCCCGCTGCCTGCACCGCACCATCGACACGAGCTGGCGCCGGACGTCCTATTCCGGGCTGACACAGGACCTGCACGACCAGCGCCCCACCTGGGCCGAGGCGGCCGTGCCATCGGAGGCCGACGGGCTGGTCCTCGACGAGCGGGAGTCCGAGACCGCAGGGCTGGTCCCGCAACTGGACGGTCGGCCGAAGGCCACCGGTCCAGGGGTCCTCTCCTCCAGCCTGGCCGCGCTGCCGGGCGGCACCCAGTTCGGCACGCTCGTGCACGCCGTGCTGGAACAGGTCGACACCCTCGCCCCCGACCTGGACGGGGAGCTCCGCGAAAGGGTGCGCCACGAACTGGCCCGGATGCCGATCGACGGGGTGGACGAACACAGCCTCGTCACCGGCCTGGCCGAGGTGCTGCACACCCCCCTCGGTCTGGTCGCCGACGGACTGAGCCTCGCCCAGGTCGCCCCGGCCGACCGGCTCGCCGAGCTCGACTTCGAATTGCCGATGGGACCCCGCGGCACGGTCCGGCCGAACCGGCTGCTCGACGTGGCCCGGGCCCTGCAGGACTCCGAGCTCACCGGTGGAGACGCCTTCGCGGCCCGCTACGGGGCCCACCTGGAGCACAGCGGCGTCCGCGACGCCACGCTGCACGGCTTCCTCACCGGCTCCATCGACGCGGTGCTGCGTACCTGCCCCGATGGCGCTGCAACTGGGGGCACCGACGCCGACCAGCACTTCTGGGTGCTCGACTACAAGACCAACCGCATCCCGGTGCCACCGGGGGCCGAGCTGACCTGCCTGCACTACCACCCCGAGGCGATGGCCGACCTGATGGTGGAGGCCCACTATCCCCTGCAGGCGCTGCTCTACTGCGTGGCCCTGCACCGCTTCCTGGCCTGGCGCCTGCCCGGCTACCGCCCCGAGCGCCACCTGGGCGGCGTCGGCTACCTCTTCGTGCGCGGCATGGCCGGGCCCGAGACCCCGGTGGTCGACGGCATCCCGTGTGGCGTGTTCACCTGGCTGCCGCGCCCCGAGCTCGTGGTGCGGGTCAGCGACCTGATCGGAGGCCAGCGATGACCAGTCCTGCAGCACAGCCACGCCCCGCCGCACCCGGGGCGCAGGTGGTGGTCTCGGCAACCGGCCTGCTGGCCACCTTCAACCAGGCCGGGGTGGTGCTGGGCGCCGACGTGCACGTCGCCCAGACACTCGGACGCCTGTGCCGCGAGGCCGACGAGCAGGTGTTGCTCGCCGTCGCGCTGGCGGTGCGTGCCCTGCGGCTGGGATCGGTGTGCCTGGAGGTCACCGGAACTGCCGAGCGCGTCGCCACCGAGATGCTCGACCCGGCCCTGGACATCGCGGCCAACAGCGACGTGGACGTCGCCAGCCTGCCCTGGCCCGAGCCGGGGGCCTGGCTGGAACGGCTGCGCGCCAGCACCATGGTCGGACAGGGCGCGGACGCCCCGCCGAACCAGCGGCCGGTCCGGTTGGTGGAGGACCTGCTCTACCTCGAACGACACTGGGCCCAGGAGAGCGTGGTGCGCCACGAGCTCGACCAGCGCGGCGCCCATCCAACCCCCAAGGTGGACGACCAGGTGCTGGAGCGGACACTCGACATCCTCTTCCCCGGCACCGGCCTTGCCCCTGGTGAGGCCGACCTGCAGCGCCTCGCGGCGCGGGAGGCCGCGCACAGCTGGACCAGTGTCCTGGCCGGTGGGCCGGGGACCGGCAAGACCACCACGGTCGCCCGCCTGCTGGCGGTCCTGCAGTCCACCAGCACGAGCCCCTTGCGCATCGCCCTGGCCGCACCGTCGGGCAAGGCCGCGGCCCGGTTGGAGGAGGCCGTCACCGAGGCCCTCGACCGGCTGCCCGATGGCATCGACCGGCCGGTCATCGCCCAGGCCTCCACCCTGCACAAGCTGCTGGACGCCCGCGGCGCCGGCCGTGGCTTCGGCCGCACCCGGCACAACCCGCTGCCCCACCAGGTGGTGGTGGTCGACGAGATGAGCATGGTGGCGCTGCCCCTGATGGCGCGCCTGCTGGAGGCGGTGCGTCCCGACACCCGGCTGGTGCTGGTGGGTGACCCGCACCAGTTGACCTCGGTGGATGCTGGCGCGGTGCTCTCCGACCTGGTGACGGCCCGAAGCCCTGGTCGCGGACCGGTCACCGAGCTGACCCACACCTGGCGCTTCGGGGCCGAGATCGCAGCCCTGGCCGAGGCGATCCGCACCGGCCAGGCCGAGACGGCACTGGAGCTGTTGCACACTGGCGGGCAGGTGGAGCTGGTGGCCGCCGATGCCAGCGCGCTGCAGCTTGTCGACCTCCCCGGACTGCGCGCGCAGGCCGTCGCGGCGGGGCGGGCCGTGCATGCCGCAGCCCAGGCCGGTGATGCGGTGACGGCGCTGGATGCGCTGGACGAGCACCGGTTGCTGTGTGCCCACCGGGAGGGACGCTGGGGCGTGGCCCGCTGGGGCCAGCTGGTCGAGGCGGCCCTGCACGAGGAGATCGACGGCTACGGCGATGGTGGCGAGTGGTACGTGGGCCGGCCGCTGCTGGTGACGCGCAACCTGCGCGACCTGGACCTGTCCAATGGCGACGCCGGGATCGTCGTCGCCCATGGCGCCCAGGTGCGGGCGGCGATCGGCGCCGGCGGGCAGCCGCGCCTGCTGTCACCCTTCCTCCTCGATGCCGTGACCAGCCTGCACGCGATGACCGTGCACAAGGCACAGGGCAGCCAGTTCCGGCACGTCACCGTGGTGCTTCCACCGCCCGAGTCGGCCCTGCTCACCCGCGAACTGCTCTACACCGCCGTCACCCGCGCCAGCCAGGGGGTGCGGCTGGTTGGATCGGCGGAGGCCGTCGCGAAGGCCGTGAACAGCCCGGCCCGTCGCGCCTCGGGACTGGCCCGCGGCTGGTGACGGGCCGGATCAGACCGGTCCCAGGCCGCCCTCGGGTGCGGGAAGGGTGCCCTCACGCCAGCGCTGGATGATGCGTCCGGCGATCGATCCCAGCCCGGGCAGGGTCAGGCCGTCGGCCTCGGCCGCGGTGAGGTCCTCGGGCGTGTACCAGCGCGCCCAGGCGATCTCCTGCCCGTCGACACAGACCTCGCCCCGGGCGCGGGCCGAGAAGCCCAGCATCAGCGAGCGGGGATAGGGCCAGGGCTGGCTGGACAGGTAGCGGACCTGGTGCACCTCCAGGCCCGACTCCTCGCGCACCTCCCGCACCACGGCATGCTCCGCGCTCTCCCCCGCCTCCAGGAATCCGGCCAGGATCGAGACCCTGCCCTCGGGCCAGCTCGACTGATGCGCCAGTAGCAGCCGGTCCTGCTCATCGAGCACCCCGACGATCATGGCCGGGTCGGTGCGCGGGAAGACATCACGCCCGCACTGGGTACAGGTGCGGTGGAATCCGCCCGAGGCCATGGTGGTCGGGGCAGCGCACAACTCGCAGTGGTGGGCCCGGTCGTGCCAGGCCAGGACGCCGGCCGCGCTGGCCAGCAGCTCACGAACTCCCTCGCCGAGGCCCTCGTCACGGAGGCTGGCGACGGACACCTCTGCGGGGTGTTCGTCGACCCGTCGCGCGAACCAGGGCTGCCCGTCGAGCAGGCCGAGCAACACGTGGCGCTGCAGCTCCAGCTCCTCGTCGTCGGTCTCCCGTCCTGGCCGGCCGCTGCCGTCGAGCGCGACACACCCCCGGGGGTCGACCTCGAGGACCCGTGCCGACTGCCGCCACAGCTCCTGCATGGCTTCCGGACTGCGGTGGGCGGCAAGCCGGTCGAGCAGCGGCTGCGGATTCCATGCCTCGGTCATGCATCGAGACTAGTGCCGTGGCTACAGTCCGCCCGGTTCCTGTCCCTCGTCCTGCCGCAGCTCGGCTTCGGCGAGCAGGCGCAGTGCCTGTTCGTCGGCGAGCACGGCAGGACGCTCCACCTCGCCACTGAGAACGTGGTAGAAGACCGCGTCGACCCGTTCGAGCGCCACCCCTTGGGCCTGGGCCCAGGCCAGCCGGTAGATGGCCAGCTGGGTGGGGTCGCTGGGCCGGTTGGCCGTCTTCCAGTCCACCACCTGGAAGTCGTGGCCCTCCTCGGTGCTGGCATAGACGGCGTCAATACGTCCGCGCAGCAGGCTCTCCCCCAGGGTCAGCACGAAGGGCACCTCCACCGCGATGGGCTGGCGGCGGGCATAGGGGCCCTGCTCGAAGGCACGGATCAGCCGGTGCAGGGCCAGGTCGGACTCGGCCACCTCCAGCGCAGGCCAGTCCTCGGGATCGACCAGCGTCGCCATCCCGAAGCGCCGCTCGACCCAGTCGTGGAAGCGCGTGCCCAGGGTTGCCGCGGACGAGACCGGCCGGGGCATGGGCCGCACCAGCGCGGTGGCGAAGCCTTCCGGGTCCCGGGTGGCCGCCATCAGGGCGGAGGCCGACAGCGAGGACGGCATCGGGACCTCCACCACCGGTTCGTCCGCCCGCCGCGCCTCGGCCAGCAGATGGTCGATCTCGGCATCCCAGCCGTCCACCTCATCCTGCTCGTCGAGGCTGAGCGCGGGCGCCGGCAGGGGCGTGCCGCGCTGCAGCCGCCCGCGCGCCGCCTCGACGAGTTCCGCGGCGGTGAGCCGTCGCTCGCGCGCCTCGGGATCGGTGTCGACCGGCCAGGCGGCGCTGGTCTCCCGCTCGGCCATCGGGTTCGTCTCGGCAAGGGGAGGTGCCTCGGCCAGCACCTGTCCCTGTGCCTCGGCCTGGTCCATCACGGGCCCCAGGTAGCGCGAGGCCTTGCGCGATCGACTCGTCCCAGGACGCCACTGGTGGGTGCTGGCCACCAGACGTTCCCGGGCCCGGGTCATGGCCACATAGGCGAGCCGGTCCTCGGAACGCACCTGGGCCTGCTTCAGCTCCACCTCGAAGTCCTTGAAGGCGGCATTGCTGGCATCGGCCAGCTGCGGGATCCCGTCCGCGTCACCGCGAAGTTCGGCCGGGATGACGGCGGAGTTCTTCACCCAGTTGTCCCCGACAGTCACCGACGGGAAGACCCCCTCCACCAGTCCGGGCAGGTGCACCACCTCCCACTCCAGACCCTTGGAGCGGTGCACGGTGAGCAGCTTCACCGAGTTCTGCTCGCTGGCGGTGGCCTGGTCCAGCCCGGTGCCGTGCTCCAGTTCGGCCGCGAACCAGGCCAGCAGCCCGCCCAGGCTCGCGTCGGCATCGACGCTGGTGTAGCCGGCAACGGCCTCCAGGAAGGTGGCGAGCTGCGAGCGCCGCCCCGCCGCCGCCAGCTCGCGGGTGGCCTCCAGTTCCACGTCGAGGCCCAGCACCCGAACGACCCGGCGCACCAGCTCGGTGACCGGTTCGGCGGCGTGGCGGCGCAGCTCGGCCAGCTCGGCGTCGAAGGCGGCAAGTCGTTGCCGGGCCTGGGGGCTGAGCGGGGCCTGCCCCGGATCGGCGACCGCGTCGAGCAGGCAGACACGTTCGGTCGGGTCCAGGTCGGCGACGGCCGCGGCGAGGTCGGCCTGCAGGTCCTCTCCCCCGCTCCCGCGGTGCCCTGCGCCGGCCTCGCGCGCCAATTCGGTGGCGCGGCGTCCCAGCACCGCGAGGTCGCGGGGGCCGATCCGCCAGCGAGGTCCGGTGAGCAGGCGCACCGCCTCGGGATTGGCGGTCAGGTCGTGCAGCACCGTCAGGGTGGCGACCACGTCGGCCACCTCGGGCAGGGTCAGCAGGCCACCCAGGCCGACGATCTCGACGGGGACGTCGCGGTCGACCAGGGCGGTGAAGATCGGGCCGATGTCGGCATTGCGGCGCACCAGCACCGCGATCGAGGACCATTGGGGCTGACCTGCGGCATCGGTGCGGGCATGTCCCTCGTCGACGACCTGCTGCGCGAGCCAGTCCACCTCTTCGGGCCAGGTCTCGAAGGCGGCAGCGGCCACCTGCCCGGGCCCCCGACCCTCCGGGGCGCGCAGCTGGACGGCGGCCTGGCCGGACTGCTGCATCAACGGGTCCTCGGCCAGCGGGGCGACGACGGTGTTGGCGGCGTCGAGGATGCTCTGGCCACTGCGGCGGTTGACGGTCAGCGCATAGGCGTCGGCTGGGCCGTCGGTGGCCGGGAAGTGCTCGCGGAACTGCAGGATGTTGCTGGCTGCGGCCCCACGCCAGCCGTAGATGGCCTGGAAGGGGTCGCCGACGGCGGTGACGGCGTGGCCGAGGCCCAAGTCGGGCCGCGGCCCGCTGAACAGGTCCTGCAGCAGCACCGCCTGGGCCGAGGAGGTGTCCTGGTACTCGTCGAGCAGGACGACACGGAACTGCTGGCGCAGGGCCAGCGAGACGGCCGGGACCCGGCTGGCGAGCCGGGCCGCGACCGCCATCTGGTCGGCGAACTCCACCAGGCCAAGTTCGTGCTTGAGGGCGCGGTAGTCCTCCACCAGGCCGAGCACCTCGAGTCGTTCGCGCGCAGTGGCGGCCGCCCTGACCACGTCGGCATAGGGCGCCCCGGTGCGGGTGATGGGTGCCTGGGCGAGGTGCTCGAGGTATTCGCGGGCGTGCTCGCGCACCTGGTCGGGGCTTACCAGGTGTGAGCTGAGCTCCTGGTCGAGCTGCAGCACCTTCTGGGTGACGCTGGCGGGGCGCAGCCGGCTGAGCTCGGCGAAGGGGCCTTCCGCCCGCGCGACCACCCTCGCGGCGATACGGTGCCGGCTGGCGCCGTTGAGCATGGTGGCCTCTCGTTCGACGCCGATGCGCAGGCCGTGCTCGTTGACCAGGCGTGCGGCGAAGGAGTCGTAGGTCATGATGACCTCCTCGCCCTCGTCCTCGGGGGACTCGGGGTCGACGACGCCCGCCTGCAGCAGCGACTGGCGCACCCGCTGGGCCAGCTCATTGGCGGCCTTGCGCGTGAAGGTGAGCCCCAGCACTTCCTGGGGCTGCACCTGCCCGGTGCCGACCAGCCAGACGACGCGCGCCGCCATCACGGTGGTCTTGCCCGATCCGGCGCCGGCGATGATGACCGCCGGCCGCAGAGGCGCGGTGATGGCCTGCAGCTGTTCCTCGGAGAAGGGGATGCCGACGGCCTCGCACAGCTCGTCGGTGCTGTGCAGCACGCGGGCGGGGGCCCGTGGGGGGATGCTCATCGTCCGACCTCCTCGACGGGGCTGGTCGCAGGGCAGCTGGCCGCGAAGGGGCAGTAGCTGCAGCGCTGGCAGGGGGTGGCCCAGAAGCGTTCCTCGCGGATGGTGCGCGCGGCGGTGGCGAGGTCCTCGTGCACCCAGGTGGGGCCGTCGGGTCCGGGCTCGGGCGCCGGGGCTCCTCGTTCGCCGTGCGGCAGCTCGTCGAGTGAGGACTGGCCGACCACCTTGGGGAAGGGGGTCTTGCCGTCCTGCTTGCGCAGGTAGACCAGTTCGGCGCCGCCGACCCGTCGCTCGCCGGGGGCGAGGTGCTCGAAGGCCCCCTCCTGGGCGGCCAGCTGGTAGATGCCCAGCTGGTCCATCCGGTCCACCTCCTTCTGGCTGGGCACGCTGCGTCCTGTCTTGAAGTCGACGATGAACAGCCGTCCCTGCTCGTCGAGTTCCAGCCGGTCGACGCTGCCGTGCAGTTCGACGGTCTCGCCGCCCACCTCGACGGGTACCCGGAAGTCCACCTCGACGCCGAGCACCGTGCGCGAGGCCATCGCCTGCTGCCAGGCGGCGAAGCGCTCCAGTGCGGCCTCTGCCTCCTCTCGTTCTGCCAGCTGCAGCCACTGGGCGTCGAAGGGCAGGTCGGGCCAGACGGCCTCGAGCTGTTCCCGCATCTGTTCGAGGTCGGTGTGCTCAGCCTCCGAGTGCTGTGCCAGCACGTGCACCACCGAGCCGACCGACGCGGCGCTGCCCCGCTGCGCCTCGGCACGGGCCTGACGGGCCAGGAACCACTGGCGCGGGCAGTCGAGCAGGGATTCCACCTGGGAGCCGCTGAGCACGATCGGCTGGCCGTCGGCCACCAGCGGGGCGTCGGGCCGGGAGTAGTCGAGCACCCCCCACCAGCGGCTCGGGTTCGCCTGCGGGACCAGGGGACGTCCGCTGCGGTCGCGGGTCTCGGCGAGCCGGGCCAACCGCTCGGCGGCCGCCTCACGCAGGGCACCGGAGCGCGACGGGTCAGTGGCCACCTGGCGCAGGTGGGCGACCAGGGCGGGCAGGGTGCCCGAGCGGCGTCCGGCGGCGTCGATGTGGTGCACCTGGACGCCGAGGTCGCGCAGGAAACGTGAGGGCTGCGCCCCGTCTGGTTGGTCCGAGGCGACCGCGCTGACCACCAAATGGTCGCTGGCCCGGCTGCAGGCCAGCAGAAAGAGCCGGCGTTCCTCGGCCAGCACCTGGCTGGTGGGGGTGGGGGCCAAGACACCGTCGACCGACAGCCGGTCGGGTTCGAGCAGGCTGCCGCGCCGGGTCAGGTTGGGCCAACTGCCGTCCTGCACCCCGACGACCACCACCAGCGGCCACTGTTCGCCCTTGGCGCGGTGGGCGGTGACCAGGCGGACCCCGCGATCACGCAGCTCGGACTCCCGGTGGGTATCGGCGGGGATGGCCTGGCCGGCCACCTCGGCCACCAGGGCCTGGACTCCCTTCTGCCCCACCATCTGGGACTCACGGGCCGCCAGGTCGAACAGGGCACCGACGGCGTCCAGGTCGCGGTGGGCGCGGGCCGCATCCTCGCCGCCGGCCAGTGCGGTGGCCTCGAGCTGCCCCGGCCAGGAGGTCCCACTCCACAGCTGCCACAGGGCCACCTGCGCACTGCCACCACGAGCCACCACGCCAGCGACCTGGTCCAGCAGCCGTCCCAGTGCGGCGGTCTGCCGCACCTCGGGGGGCAGACGGTCCTCGGAAACCAGGGCAGAGGCTGATCCCG
Source organism: Luteococcus sp. (assembly GCF_043424415.1). Lineage (NCBI taxonomy): Bacteria > Bacillati > Actinomycetota > Actinomycetes > Propionibacteriales > Propionibacteriaceae > Luteococcus > Luteococcus sp. Next base: position 10,068 of record NZ_JBHWOO010000009.1, read on the forward strand.
GATCGAGCACCAGGCGGGCCACCAGGGCCGTCGAGGTCGTCGACAGCCCCTCCCCACCGGTTTCGATGCCTGCGGGGTCGTCACCCAAGTCCCTCTCCGATGCCGCTGCGTGGGCTCGCGCATGCTCCCGGGCGCGCAGCATCCGCCCGAGTCGTCGCAGGCCGAGGGCGTCCAAGCCCCCCAGCGGGGAGCGCAACAGCTCCACCAGGACCTCGTCCTCGGGTCTCTGGCCGTTGACCAGGCTCGCAGCGGTCTCCAGGGCCTGCAGGAGAGGACGCACCGCCAGCTCGGAGGCCAGGGCGATCTCGTCACCCGCCACCTCGACCGGGATCCCGGCCGAATCCAGGCCGCGGGCCAGCACCGGCAGGTCACCTCGACCCGAGCGGGTCATCACGGCCATCTGGGACCAGTCCAGCCCCTGCCGGCGGGCCTGCCGCAGGATGTCGGCGGTGTGTTCGACCAATGCCGTGGTGTCCTCGTGCGTGGTGACGTGCACCGCTCCCCGGACGGCCGATGGCAGGGGACGGGGATGGTCAGGTGCCCCGTTGCGGGGCAGCTTCGCGGCCACCAGCGCAGCCGCTCGTGAGACCTCGACCGAGCAGCGGTGGTCGTTCGACAGCTCGATCCGCTCCGTGGCCACACCCGGTCGGGTGAAGAATGCCTGGAAATTCACCACGGATCTCAGTTCGGCGCCGCGGAAGGCGAAGACCGCGGTGCTCGGGTCGGCGAAGGCGACCACGTCGAGGCCAAGGCCGGCCAGGTCGGCCAGCAGGGAGACCTGGGAACGGTCGCATTCGGCGAACTCGTCGACGTGCACGCTGGCGAGCTCACCGGCCAGCGCCTCTCGGACCCCTGGTTCGAGCAGCAGCAGGCGTGTCCGGTGCACCAGTTCGGCATAGTCCATGGCACCCTCGGCATCCAGCACGTCTAGGTAGTCGTCGAAGAATCCTCCGACGGCCTGCCACTCGGGCCGGCCTGCACGACGGCCGGCCTCGCTGACCTCGGCAGGGTCCATCGCCAGCTGCCGGGCCCGGGCCAGCACCGCGCGCATCTCGGTGGCGAAGGCCCGCGTCCCGGCAGCCTCGACGAGGTCCTGCGGCCAGCGGCTGGTGTCGTGCCCGGCCAGCAGCTCACGGACCCGGAACTCCTGCTCCGGGGCGGTGAGCAGTCGCAGGCCGTCCCCGCCCTGGCCCGTCGGGCCCGCCGCTGCGAAGCGACGCACCAGGGCATGGCAGAAGCCGTGCACCGTCATCACCTTGGGGGCCACCTGGGTGCGTCCCACGGCCCGCACCAAGCGGGAGCGCAGTTCCTGTGCCGCCGGACGCGACCAGGTGAGCACCAGGTGCGCTGTCAGGTCGCCATCGGCGGCTCGCGCCACCACGTCGGCCACCAGCAGGCTGGTCTTGCCGGTGCCGGGCCCGCCCACCACCAACAGGGCCGACCCCTGGCCGGGCTGGCCTCGATGCGCCAGGACCCGTTCCTGCTGGGCATCGGGGACGAAGGACTCCGCCGGTTGCGGCCGCGGCGGGCCCAGCACGAAATGTCGGGGCTGCCCCGTGGCGTGACCGTGTCCGGCATGGGAATCCTGCATGGTCACCATGCAACCAGAGCCCACTGACAGTTTGGTCACGCGACGCGGGCCCGGGGCCTGGCCTGCCCCGCCCCCACCCACGGCAATTCATCGACCCCGGCTTTCGTCATGACCCTCGCTGTGACAGGCTTGCCCAAGGGACCGAGGTGCGGTCCCACGCAAGTTGAGTGGGGAGAACAGTCATGGCAACTGGAACCGTCAAGTGGTTCAATGCCGAGAAGGGCTTTGGCTTCATCGCCGTCGATGGGGGCCAGGAGGATGTCTTCGTGCACTACAGCGCCATCGAGTCGTCGGGCTTCCGCTCGCTCGACGAGGGCCAGGCCGTCGAGTTCGACATCGTCCAGGGACCGAAGGGCCAGCAGGCCGACCACGTCCGTCCGCTCTAGCGGCCAGCGGCTTCGGTCTCCAGAGGAGGCGGGAGCCGCTCGGGACCACCTGGTGATCCATCACCGGGAACGGGGTCCTTCAGGCGACGCCGCCTGAAGGGCCCCGTCACCTGTTCCGGAGCTGCCCGTGCCGGGGGGGGGGGGGAGCCGCACGACTGGCGCGCGCCGGTGGCTCATGGTGAGATTCAGCCATGAGCGACCACACCTCAGGCCACGGCGGCATGTCCGCGACCGGGAGTGACGGCCGAGGGGTCGACATCCTGCCCGCCAGCAGCGAAGCACGCGACCACTACACCCTGGCCCCGTTGCCGTGGCTGGCCGGCTGCAGTGACGTGGGCCAGCGCCACGAAACAAATCAGGACGCCCTCGCCCTGGCCGGGCGGGGGCGGGTCGCAGACCAGGTGGCCGTCATGGTCGTCAGCGACGGGGTGTCCACCTCGCTCGGCTCGGAGCGTTCCAGCTCGATCGCCGCCGAGGTCGTCTCGACCACCCTGGTGGCGATGCTGCGGTCGTTGCCTGCCTCACCCGAACAGATCCAGGCGACCCTCACCGATTCCTTCCTGGCGGCCAATGACGCCGTCATGTCCAGTAGCGGCAATGAGCTCCTGCCGGGATCGTGCACCCTCGTGGCCGCCGTGGTGGCAGACGGACTGGTGAGCGTCGGCAATGTCGGGGACTGCCGGGCCTACTGGATCGGTGACGACCAGGAGGTCCGCCTGCTCAGCGTCGACGACTCCGTCGCGCAGGCCCGCATGGAGCTGGGCATGAGCCGCGAGGAGGCAGAACACGGCTTCCAGGCCCACGCCATCACGCGCTGGATCGGGCCAGACTCCTCCGACGTGACGCCCCGCATGGTGCAGCACCGCCCATCGGGATCCGGTTGGCTCGTGGTGTGCAGCGACGGGCTGTGGAACTACGCCTCCGAGCCGGAGCTGATGCGTCCCCTGGTGCAGGAGGTCGCGGCACGCGCCGACGGCGACGCGGCCCAGGCCGTGGAGCTGCTGGTGCGCTGGGCCAACGAGCAGGGCGGACGCGACAACATCACCGTCGCCCTGGCCCGTGTGGAGCAGGTGCTTGCCACCGACGGGTAGGTTGGGGCCCGTGGAGATCAAGATTGGTGTGAAGAACATCCAGCGCGAGGTCAGCATTGACGCCGAGACGACGGCCGAGGACGTGGAACAGCAGTTGCGTTCCGCCTTGGCCGACAATGGCGTGCTGTCCCTCGTCGACGAGAAGGGCCGACGCGTGATCGTGCCGGCCGCACAGATCGGCTACCTCGACCTCGGTCAGGAACACAGCCGACCGGTGGGTTTCGGCCGCCTCTGAGCGACCGCCCCCCACCTCACCGAACAGGACTGGCCTCACTGGACCAGGCCGAGCTGCTCCATCCGCAGCGCATGGGCACTGGCCAGTCGGGTCATCAACTCGCTGATCGCAGCAAGGTCGTCGCCTTCAGCCCCCGTCAGCCCGGTCAACAGGCCGGTCAGCTGCGGGTGGCGGGAGGCGACGCTCTGCGCCTGGCTCAGGGCCTCGCCCAGCAGGCGCCTGCCGTAGAGGGCCAGCCGCCCCACCTGGTCGGGGTCCTCGGCGATGGCGGCGGCGAGCATCCTGCCCGGCTCGGCAGCCAGGTCGGCGTCGTCGATGGAACCCACCAGGATGGTGCGCAGCTCGGGGCCGAGCTGGTCACCGACGATGGCGGCGAAGTCACTGACCAGGCCGCCAATGACGCACAGCTTCACCATGGCCTCGGCCGCCGAGCGGGGTTCGCTGTGCTGGTTGAAGGCATTGACCGGCCCGACGAAGGGCGCCATCGCCTGCTCCAGGCTGCTGCCCCGGGCCACCAGCTCACGCTCCAGGCGGTCGAGGTGGCTGAAGCGCTGGCCCGCGATGCGGGCCAGAACCAGCTTGTCGCCCAGCTGGGCGGCCGTTGCCGAGGCGGCGGCGGTGCGCTCGAAGGCGGCCAGGGAGCCATAGGCCACCAGTCCCAGGAACTCGGTCTCTGCGGCAGCGGGGGTCTCTCGATGGGTGCTCACGCGCCCAAGGCTAGCCGTCCAGACCTGCCCGGCGGGGAACACATGCCACGTGTCAAGGCCATGACGGGTAGTCTTGGGGCAACTGCGCATCTGGCGTGGTGGCAGTTCGAGCCCCGAGCCTGGTGCGACGAACCCCGGGACAACGGTCCCGGTGGGCGTCCGCGCCGCCGGAACAGGCCAGCTGCCGACGACCGCCGGTCTGACGATCGGCTCCCAGAAAGTCATGAACGGTGAACAACTTCAACACTGACGCAGAGCGCGTCGATGCCCTGGGTGGCGACGACGTCGTCTCCTCCACCCCCACCCCCGACGTGCAGACCACGTGGGACGACCTGGGCGTGATGCCCGAGGTCCAACAGGCGCTGGAGGCCCAGGGCATCACCCATCCCTTCCCCATCCAGACGCTGGCCATCCCGATCGCGGTGGCCGGCACCGACCTGATGGGGCAGGCCCGCACCGGCACCGGCAAGACGCTGGCCTTCGGCATCTCGATCCTGCAGCGCAGCCTGCTGGAGGGCGACGAGGGCTATGACGAGCTGGCGATGCCCCCGGGCAAGCCGCAGGCGCTCGTGCTCTGCCCCACCCGCGAGCTGGCCCTGCAGGTCTCCAAGGACCTCCAGGTGGCCTCCACCATCCGCAAGGTGCGCGTGCTGACCGTCTACGGCGGTGTGGGCTATGACGAGCAGCTGCAGGCCCTCGAGAAGGGCGTCGACGTGGTCGTCGGCACCCCCGGCCGCATCAAGGACCTGGCCGACCGAGGCAGCCTCGACCTGGGCTGGCTGCGCATGCTGGTGCTCGACGAGGCCGACGAGATGCTCGACCTGGGCTTCCTGCCCGACGTGGAGCGGCTGATCGCCATGGCCCCGCCGGAGCGCCAGATGCTGATGTTCTCGGCCACAATGCCCGCCGCCATCGTCGGACTGGCCCGGGCGCACATGCACCGCCCGATCAATGTGCGCGCCGAGGGCCACGACGCCAAGGCGACGGTCCCGGACACCACCCAGTTCGTCTACCAGTCGCACAACCTGGACAAGCCCGAGATCATCGCGCGCGTCCTGCAGTCGGTCGATGTGGACAAGGTGATGGTTTTCTGCCGCACCAAGCGCGCCGCCCAGCGCCTGGCCGACGACCTGGAGGACCGCGGCTTCGCGGCGGCCAGCATCCACGGCGACCTGAACCAGGCCATGCGCGAGAAGGCCCTCAAGCGCTTCCGTGCTGGCGAGGTGAAGGTCCTGGTGGCCACCGATGTTGCGGCCCGCGGCATCGACGTCACCGGCGTCAGCCACGTGATCAACAACGAGTGCCCCGAGGACGCCAAGACCTACGTGCACCGCATCGGCCGCACCGGCCGCGCCGGGCACAAGGGCGTCGCCATCACCTTGGTGGACTGGGCCGACATCGTGCGCTGGAAGACCATCAACAAGGCCCTCGAGCTGGACTTCGACGACCCGGTCGAGACCTACTCCACCAGCCCCCACCTGTACACCGACCTCGACATCCCCGAGGGCACCAAGGGCAAGCTGCCCGGCGCACAGCCCAAGGACCGGCCCCATCGCGAGGACGACCGTGGCGGGCGCGGTGGTCATGACGGTGGCCGCGGGGGTCGCGACGGCGGCCGTGAGCGTCCCCGCGAGGAGCGCAAGGAGCGACCGGCACGCAGCCGTCGCCGCCTGAAGAACGGCGAGCCGCTGGGCGAGGGCGCTGCCAGCACCCCCGCTGCCACCATCGCGGATGCCGCCGCGTCCTCGACGCCGGACGGTCAGGCCAACGGCGGCGAGCGCAAGCCCCGCCGCCGTCGCCGCAGCCGTGGTGGCCGTGGCTCCGGCGAGGCCGCCAGCTCGGAGGGCTGATCCTCCGCAGGCCCAGGCGACGCTCGATCCCCCGCACGCACGGGGGGCCGGGCGTCGTCCATTCCTGGCCCGCGGTCCGCCCCACCAGCCCCGTTCTCACCAGCCCCGTTGTCACCAGCCCCGTTGTCACCAGCCTCGTTCGGCCAGCCGGTGTGGGGCGGGCAGGTCGGCGACGTTGAGCCCCACCATCGCTCCCCCCAGGCCGCGCGAGACCCGTGCAATGACGCCCGGGTCCTGGAAGTGGGCGGTGGCTTGCACGATGGCCTTGGCGCGGCGCTCGGGATTGCCGGACTTGAAGATGCCCGAACCCACGAAGACGCCGTCGGCCCCCAGCTGCATCATCATCGCGGCATCGGCTGGGGTGGCGATGCCACCAGCGACGAAGGTCACCACGGGCAGCCTGCCCTGCTCGGCGACCTGCTTGACCAGCGGGTAGGGCGCCTGGAGCTCCTTGGCGGCCACGTAGAGCTCGTCCTCGCTCCGGGCGGCGAGCTGGCCGATCTCGGCCTTGATGGTGCGCAGGTGGCGCATCGCCTCGCTGACGTCGCCGGTTCCGGCCTCCCCCTTGGAGCGGAGCATCGCGGCGCCCTCGGTGATGCGCCGCAGCGCCTCGCCCAGGTTCGTCGCACCACAGACGAAGGGTCCCGGAAGGCGCGCTTGTCGATGTGGTTGGTGTAGTCGGCCGGAGAGAGCACATCCGACTCGTCGATGAAGTCGACGCCCAGCTCCTGCAGCACCTGGGCCTCGACGAAGTGCCCGATCCGGGCCTTGGCCATCACCGGGATCGAGACCTCCTCGATGATGCCGTCGACAAGGTCGGGATCGCTCATCCGCGCCACCCCTCCCTGTGCCCGGATGTCGGCGGGGACTCGCTCGAGCGCCATCACGGCGACCGCACCGGCCTGTTCGGCGATGCGGGCCTGCTCGGGGGTGACGACGTCCATGATGACGCCGCCGGCGAGCCTCTGGGTGAGGTCCTGGCGCTGGGTGTCGCGCTGCTGTCGGTCGTCCTTCGGCTGGGTGAGGGTCACGGGTTCTCCTCCTGGCTGGTTGGTCCCAGCCATCGTCTCGAGCCGACCGGACCAGCGCCAGTGCCATTTGGCGCCGATCTGACTGGACCAATTGACTGGTGCCATGGATGAACCGCTGGAGGTCCTCACCGTCCCGCCGCTGGACCGCAACACAGCCACTCCCCTGGTGGAACAGCTGGTACGACGGGTGCGGCACGCCATCGCCGAGGGTCGGATCGTCGCCGGGGAACGACTGCCATCCAGCCGGTCCCTGGCGACGGCGCTGCATGTCTCGCGGGGCACGGTCCTGGCCGCCTGTGACCAGCTCGTCGCCGAGGGGCACCTGGTGGCCCGACCCGGCTCAGGCATCATGGTCCATCCTGATTCCACGCCCACCCGCCTGCCGCCCCCGCTGGCCCGGCACCGGCGCGCCCTACCCGCCCGTCCGATGCTCGACCTCACCCCCGACGTTGAGACGGCCCGTCCCCTCGCCGACCCCGGCTGGCGACGAGCCCTGCGCGAGGCTGCCAGCCCACCCTCGCGCCCCGCCTGGGAGGTCGATCCCCAGGGCCAGCCGAAGCTGCTCCTGGCCATCGCCGAGCACCTGCGCCAGACCCGCGGCATGCAGCCCGACATCGACCGGATGGTCGTCACCGCAGGTGCCCGCGACGCCCTCGCGTTGGTCACGCAGGCGCTGCGCCATCGGCTGGGACGGCCCGTGCAGTGCGTCGTGGAGCGTCCCGGCTTCCCCGGCCTGCGCCGGGCCCTGCCGGGGCTTGGGGTCCAGCTCACCGAGACCGGCTCCCCCGACCTGGCACTGGTGACCCCCAACCATCAGTTCCCCGGCGGCACCAGTCTGGGCGCGGTGGACAGGACGCGGCTGATCGAGCGGGCCACCCAACAGGGCTTCCTGCTGCTGGAGGACGACTACGACTCCCAGTTCCGCCATCTCGGAGCGCCGCTGCCGTCGATCTGGCAGCTTGCCGACGAGCAGGTGGTGCACCTGGGCACCTTCGCCGGGGTGATGGGGCGCGACGTGGGCACCGGCTATGTACTGCTGCCCTCGAGCCTGGCGCCGGACGTGCTGGCAGTGCGCAGCACGATGGGCGCCCCGGTGGCGCCGCTGCTGCAGCGGGCGTTGGCCCAGCACCTGGGCGACGGCTCCCTGCGCCGACGGCTGGCACGTGGCCGGCGACGCCTGCAGGCCTGCCAGGAGGTGGCGCAGGAGGCCGTCTCGTCCCTGCCCGCGCTGACAGGGATGCACGACTCGGGGCACATCCTGGTGCTCGGCTGTGACCAGGCCAGGGCCGTGCAGGTGCAGGCCCGCTGCCGAGCCCGCGGCCTCGGGATCGGTCTGCTGTCCGACGGATGGGACCAGGACCCGGCTGCCCACGGGCTGGTGCTCTCCTATGGCGACTGCTGCCCCGACGAGCTTGGCCGGGCGCTGGCCGTTCTGGCCGACTGCCTGGCCCGGGAGACCGGGCAGTGAGAACTCAGTACTTCATCTCCATGGCCCGACGCACCTCGTCCAGGGTCTGCTCGGCCATCTCGTTGGCACGCTCATTGCCCTTGCGCAGGACCTCACGCAGGTGGTCGGGGTTGGCCGCCAGTTCGGCGCGACGTGCCCGGATGGGGGCGAAGTGCTCGTTGATCGCCTCGGTGACCAGCTTCTTCAGGCCGCCGCCACCGGCCTCGCCCAGCTCGTCGGCGATCTGCACCGGATCGCCGCCGGTGGCCAGGGAGGCCAGCAGCACCAGGTTGCTCACCTCGGGGCGGTTGGCCGGGTCATAGGTGATGTGGCGCTCGGAGTCGGTCTTGGCCCGTTTGATGAGCTTGGCGGTCTCGTCGGCGCTCATGCCGATCTCGATGGTGTTGCCCTTGGACTTGCTCATCTTGGTGCCGTCCAGGCCCAGGATCATCGGGGCCGGGCTCATCAGGGCTTCGGCCTGCGGGAAGACCGGGGCCTTCGGGTCCACGCGGCCATAACGCTCGTCGAAGCGGCGGGCGATGACGCGGGTGATCTCGATGTGCGGCAGCTGGTCCTTGCCCACCGGCACCAGGTTGGCCTTGCAGAACAGGATGTCGGCAGCCTGGTGCACCGGGAAGGTGAGCATCAGCCCACTCATCGGACGGTTCGGGTTGTTGGCCATCTCGTCCTTCACCGTCGGGTTGCGGTGCAGTTCGGGGACGGTGACCAGGCTGAGGAAGGGCAGCAGCAGCTGGTTCAGGGCGGTGACGGCCGAGTGGGTGAAGATCGTGGAGCGCTGCGGGTCGATGCCGCAGGCCAGGTAGTCGGCCATGCCGTCGAGGACATTGGACTGCAGGCTGCCGACCCCGTCGCGGTCGTAGATCACCTGGTAGTCGGCGACCACCAGCATGGTCTGGACGCCCAGGTCCTGCAGGCGCACGCGGTTGCTGATCGAGCCGAAGTAGTGGCCGATGTGCAGCTTGCCGGTGGGGCGGTCGCCGGTGAGGATGCGGAAGCGTCCGGGATTGGTGCGGATCTCGGCCTCGATCTGGTCGCTGCGCTCCTGGGAGCGCAGCAGCGAGGCGTCGCTGATCTCGTCCGAGACCTGGTCCTCGGGTGCGACGTCCAGGGGGTGGGTCTCGGTTGGGTTGGTGGCGTCCTTGCTCATGGCTTCCTCTCGATCGTGGCCGTGCGGCCGACCCCGGACATGCCAAGGGGCCGCCCGCAGGCGGCCCCTTGCTGTGATCTGTTGGTTGATCAACGCGTGTGACGGCCGCTGGGCAGCCGCCACCAGTTGCTCGGGTTGGTCAACATGTGCCCAGCCTATCGCAGGCTCAGGCGTGCCCTCCGCGCAGCCGGATCCGTCGCTGCATCTCGCGCAGCGCCGTGTCACGGGTGTTCTCGCAGCCCAGCTCGTTGTTGCGCTTGCCCAGGCCGTGGTAGTCCGATGATCCGGTGCGGATCAGTCCCAGGCGGCCTCCCAGGGCGAAGAGCAGCTCACGGGCCCGCTCGTCGTGGTCGGGATGGTCCACCTCGATGCCGTCGAGGCTGTGTTCGCGCACCAGGCGCTCGATGACGGCGGAGGTGAGGACCTTCTCGTTGCCGCGTCCCCAGGGGTGTGCGAGCACGGCGATGCCGTGGGCGTCGTGGATCAGGTCGATGGCGGCACCGAGCTCGCAGGCATAGCGCGGGACGTAGCCGGGCATGTCCTCGCGCAGCCACTTGTCGAAGGCCTCGTCGCGGTGCTCCACATAGCCCTTGGCCACCATCGCATCGGCGACGTGCGGGCGGCCGATCGACGGGGAGGCGCCGGCGGCGGTGATGATGTCGTCCACGCCCAGAGGCATACCCAGTTCAGTCATCCGCTCGGCGAAGGCCTTGAGGCGACCGGTGCGGGCCACGCGGATCTTGGCGAGCTCGGCCACCAGCGGGCGGTGGAAGGGGTCGCACCCGTAGCCGAGCAGGTGCACCGAGCGGCCGTCGAGCTGGGTGGACATCTCGATGCCGGAGATGACCTTCACGCCGATGCGCTTGCCGGCCTCGATGGCCTCGGGGATGCCGTCGAAGGTGTCATGGTCGGTCAGTGCGATGACGTCCAGACCCACCTCCTGCGCCTTGAGGACCAGACGGGTCGGCGTGTCGGTGCCGTCGGAGACAACTGAATGGGTGTGGAGATCGATCCGCATGGTCCAATCATGCCCGAGCTGGAGGGACTGTGCCACGGTCGGCGCGCGATCCGTGCCACCCGGCGAGCCGCACCCGGGCGCCACGCACGAGCGGGCGGCGCGGCCGGGGCTGGCACGGCATGATGGAGGGCATGCAGATCTCCTCCCGCCTCGACTTCGAGGCCGACCCGAAGACCGTCTACGAGATGATGACCGACAAGGGCTGGCTCACCGAGCTGGTCAGCCGCACCGGCGCCACCAGCCACACCATCGACGTCGCCGGCCCCACCACCCGCATCGACATGGCACTGCCGGCCCCGAGCGAGGTGTCAAAGTTCGTCGGGAGCGTGCTGAACCTGCAGCAGGTCGTCGAGTGGGGACCGGCTGCTGCCGACGGTTCCCGCGAGGGCACCCTGTCGATCACGGTGCCGGGCCTGCCGGTGACCATGGACGGTCGCGCCCAGATGCGCCCCGGTGGCCGTGGCACCGTGGTCGACTACTCGGGCGACTTCCAGGTGCGCATCCCGGTGATGGGCAAGAAGATCGAGCAGCAGGCCTCGCCCTATGTGAAGCAGGCCATCGACGCCCAGCAGGAGGCCGGGGACGACTGGATCGCCACCCGCGGCTGAGTCCTGCCCGGCGGGTGCCGGGGTCTCAGTCGGTCTCGACGAAGGCCTCGGTGCCCACCACCTGCTGCACCTCGTCCTTGCCCGCCGGGGTGCACACGACGTAGTCGAGCTCTTCGTCGTCGTCCTCGCCGGCGAACCGCTCCTTGATCAGCGCGACCTCGTGACCGGCGGCGTCCAGCGCCTCGGCGGCCGCGATGGCTTGGTCCTCGTCATCGAAGTGGATCCTGGAAACCATGGTCATGTCCTCCTGTGTGGGGTCGGCCTGGGTGGGGTCGGCCTGGGTTGGTCCGTCGGACCAGTCAGGCCCGGTCCAGTGTGGCGAGTTCCTCGACCGAGTGCCACAGCAGGCCGCTGCCCTGCACCAGGGCCTGCACCTGCTCGGTCTCCCAGGCCTGGTCCAGGCCCAGTCCGCGGCAGGCCTGGCGCGCCTGCTCCACCAGGTCGTCGCCGCCCTGGTCGGTGAAGAAGCTGGTGACCGCCCTGCGGGGCAGCCGGGTCACGCGCACTCCCCCGTTCTCGGCCTCCTCGCCCTCGGCGAGCAGTGCCTCGGGCAGCTCTGCGGCCAGCACCAGCCGGCGGCCGTGGCGGGCCAGGCCCCAGACCGAGGCGATCACCAGGCAGGCGAACTCGGCATCCTCGCCCTGGGTCTTGTGGTGCCGTGCATCGTCGATGCCGAAGGCCTCCCGCAGCCGGGCATTGGCCGTGAAGCCTTGCACGTCCTCCGGCTCGACGCTCTGCCACAGGCCGCGGGCCTGATCGACGTCGACGGGGACCATGACCAGTACGTTCATGGCACCAATCTAGCGAGTTGTCCACAGATCTCGTGGAGGTACTTCCCCCGCGCCCGGGCGGGGCGCAGGCTGTGGTCATGCCCATCACCACGATGACCCTCGACGGACTGCAGGTGCGCGTCGGCAGTCCCGGCCGGTGCACGGCGGACTGTGCACCACCGCAGGACCAGCCTTCGCTCCCGCCCAGCCCACAGGAGGATGCCGCACAGCAGACCGGGCCGTGCGACGACACAGACGCGCGCGTCCAGCAACTGGCCGGGGCGGTGGCCACGACGCTGCTGGAGGTGCTGGCGCGACGCCGTGCTGTCGAGCAGGTGCAGTACCTGGTGGACGAGCCCAGCCTGCGGATGCTGCTGGCCTGGCGTCGCCAGACACTGTGGCAGCAGACTCGACTGCACAGGGTCCGGGCCTGTGCGGTGGGAGACGGAGTGGTCGAGGCGGCGCTGGTGCTCCAGGGCCCTGCTGGGCACTTCGGTGCCATGCTGCGCCTGGCAAGCACCGGGCGGCGCTGGCAGGTGGAGCTCTTCGACGTGATCCTGCCGGACGGCGCGATGGCGCGGGCCGCCTGAGCGGTCCCGCGAGGT
>NZ_JBHWOO010000010.1:0-6234 GCF_043424415.1 Luteococcus sp.
GTTGTCATGCCGGCATTGGCGACGAAGACGTCGCACCCGCCCAGCTCGTCGATCAGCTCGGTGACGATGCCCCCGGTGCGGTCGAACTCACTGGTGTCGAGCTGCCTGACCACGGCCCGGCGGCCCAGCGCCTCCACTTCACGCGCCACGTCCAGGGCTCCCTGCTCGTTGTCATGTCAGGTGATGGCGACGTCGAGCCCCGCCCGGGCCAGGGCCAGCGCACTGGCCCGGCCGATGCCAGAGCTGGATCCGGTGACGATGGCGTGCCGGGGCTCGAAACTGGCTCGGTGGAACACGGGATCTCCTGTGGGGTTGGGGCGGACTCAGGCCATGGTCGCGCATGGGGTGCGGGAGGGCCACACGACAGGGGCGCGTCTCGCCGGTTCAAAAGGACGGCTGGCACCAGCCCGCCGGACAGCAAGATCGGCAATCAAGTATGTTGACTGGCGTATTCGAGGGATCAGAGGTGCTTATGCGTGTCGTGTGGCGACTGATCGCCGTCCTGCTCTGGGCAGTCGCGGCCTTCTGCTTGTTGTTCATCATCGTTGGGCTATCCACGAAGGACTGGGGCATGGTCATCTTTGGAGCCGTCTTCACCCCACTCATGGCCCTCCCAGCTTGGCGCTGCTGGCAGACAGCTGGACGCGGAGTTCCCGAGAACCACGTCACGTCGCACACCGGGGCGACTACGATCCCCCCTCAGCACGAACCTGGTGAACAAGCCCGAAGCTCGATGCTCCAAGCCGCGCCAACCATTCCCGGCCCAAGCGCATCAACCGAAGCGCTGCTAGCTCCCGCCAGAACCCTGGCTGACAGCGAGGCGGACGAAATCGAAGTCTTCTGGAAGAACCCTCGAAGTGGGACTACTCGACGCCAGGAGCAGCCTCGACCAGATTCGGTCTTGGAGCCAAGGCCACACTCTCTCGCGTCTCCCCACCGGGACGTCTCAGACCCCACGACCAAGGAACATGTGAGTGCGGAGCTGCCCATCGCTCGTCCTCCTGCACCGAAAGCCCCTGCTGAGGCCGTCACCAAGCTGCAGCCGACACCAAACCAGAAGTCAAAATCAGTCTCTGCGCGCGCCCAAGGGAACACGAAATCGGTCACGTCGATCCAGCGCCCAATTCGACCAAAGGCGACATCCACAGAACCGGTCCGATCCAGGCGCTCCCATTCCCAGGAAGTGCAGGGACTCTTTGGATACGCCACCAATAGGAGCGGCCTACACCTGAATGTTCCTTTCTCTGTGGTGGATGTTGAAACCACTGGATTCTCCCCAGCGAGAGGAGATCGAATCATCGAGATCGCCATCGCACGTGTACTTAGCGACGGAACGATCGAGGATGAGTTCTGCACATTGGTGAATCCCCAGGGCCGCGATGTCGGACCCACCTTTGTCCACCACATCACGAATGAGCATGTCCGGAACGCCCCAACATTCTCGGAAATTGCCGATGAGGTGTTGCGGCGGCTTTCGGGGACCGTGGTCGTCGCTCACAACGCCCAATTCGAAGAACGCTTCCTGGATTCGGAATTGGGGCTCACCGGGATCACTGGAGCTCAGTTCCCCGCCTTGTGCACGATGCAGCTTGCGCAGCAGGTCATGTCAGCACCCAACTACAAGCTCGGAACGATCGCACGGGAGTTCGGCATTGCCATCCCCGACGCACACGCGGCCCTTGGTGATGTCCGTGCCACCGCCAAGATCCTTCCCCAGCTGCTCACCGTCAACGGCTCACCGCTTGCCTACCCTTTGGAGCCCTACACACACGTAGGTTCTGGAAGCTCCTCGATGGTCTCTCTAGTCACCCGTGCAGCATCCCTCCGCAAGGGGACGGAGGGTTGGATGACCAACCTCGTCTCGCGTCTACCAATGAATGGAAATGCGATCAGCGACAACGTGGGTTTCGTCTACTTTGAATCCCTCACCTCAGCCTTGGAGGATGGGCGAATCCTGGGGGACGAAGCCAAGGAGCTGGCCAGAATCGCCGGACAGGCAGGCCTGGGATCCTCACAGGTTCAAGATCTCAACAGTCAGTTCCTCGAGAGCCTGCGCGAAGCCGCCTTGGCCGATGACATTCTCACCGCTGGCGAGCTGGGGCACTTGGCACGAGCTTCGGCGGCGCTAGGCCTACCGAACTATTTCGATGACCTGAATCCTTCGGATGCGCCAGCACCCAGCGCAGATGAGAAAAACCCTGAACCCAAGAAACGGCGCCGGCGATGTGGCAACTGCGGCGAGATCGGACATTATCGTCCTACCTGCCCGAAGCTCTCCTGATCACTGGCACGCGCCAGCGACCCACTGCGTTACGACGTGAAATCCCGAGTGAAGAATGACCCCGTCTCAAGTTCACCTGCCGCATGCGAGCAAGGGCTTGGGACAGCATTACGCACACCATCTCCAACTCGCAGTTGCGGTTCCGCCAGCTTCCAACTCCCAACTTCGACCTTCGTGATTCTGCGACGGGCCTATGGACTGGACGGTGCTTGGGAGGACCTTCGTCGCAGAAACGTAAGGTCGTACACCTGGCCATCTGTATTCGTCTGTGCCTGCGGGACGCCATGCTCGAGAACTCACATGGACAGCAACGACGGCAAGACCAAGTCCGGCCGAGTCATCATCTCGCGCACATCGCTCATCACCACCTTGGCCACAGCGGACGCTTCATCCCAGGCAGTCTGCTGCTGAGGAGTGCGATCATCGGATCGCAGCCACAGTGGATGGCCAATCAGCACGACCGCCGTGGAGCTGACCAAAGCCTGCAGACCCCCAAATTCGGCGAGGCGAAGGCTACCGGGGACCAAGCCACGGTGGACCTGCACAAAGCGCTGTGCAGCGAATCGCGAAAGCTGTTCCCACCGCTGCAAATTGAGCGAGTGGCCCAGCGCCAGATCTGCCACGTCCAACGCGAGACGCCAGCTCAGGAGCCCGTGCATCCAGCGATTGCCATAAGAGCGGAGACAGTCGGGGCAGGAACTCTGGCAAGCCAGCCCGTGCTCCCCTTGCGACCAGACATCATCAAGGTCGACGGCGATGGAGCGCAAGACCCGCTCGAGGCGATCTTGACGGCCCAGCTCGACGGCATAGCCGGCCCCATTTTCCAGCTCATCCGCGATGAAGACTGCGTGGGTAGGCCGGTCTCGGACGCGCCAGGGTTGCAGGCCCACCTGGAGCTCCCCCGGATCGATGTCGAGCTCGCGCTGACAGCCGCGCCGGATGGCCTCGGCAAAGGAGAGCAGCGCAGCACGACCACTGGGACATTCCTCGTCGGATGTCGTTACCACACCGCCTGTCAACTGGACATCGGAGGGCAACATGATGACGGCGTCGGTGGTACGCAGTTCACCGAGGGCCACGTCTTGGAAAGTGGCCGCCGCGAACCCGTTCTGATCACTCTTGGGCACCACCACCTCAACGGCCTTGTCCGACCGTCGATTCAGCTGGAATCCCTTGCCTCCGTTGTCATTGACCGTCAACAATCGTGATTGATCGCGCACCCACACATCGAGACACCCCACGCGTGCACTTGCCTCGTCGAGATCCAGCCAGGTGAGTGCGGGCTCGGCCGCCCGCGAACTGGGGGCTTGTGCTGACATCTTGTCGTCACGCTCTGCCCTGGCCAAGAAGCCCTTTGGCTGGAAGACCCGGCGCACCTCGGCAGTCGCCCCACAGACGCGACACTGTTCGGCTACAACAGAGCTCCCGATCCAGACCGATGAGCAGTCGGGACACGTGTCCACGAACAGCGGATCCCCCATCGGATCCACAGGCACTTCCTTGCCATAGCGACGCTGGAAGTAAGCCAGACCAGAACAGGTGTAGACCCAGCCGTCCTTCACCACCTGCGATCCGGGGCTGAACATGGACACCGCCAAGCCCAGTGGACGGTCCGAGACAGTCTCAGCCCGGCCGCCCGGCCCAGACTTCCAGTAGAGGTGCCGCACAGCCGTCGGAAAGCCGAACATGGGTCCGATCCCTGCATTGGCCAGGCGCTCACTGAGGTCTGGATGGGCGAAGGCCTTGTTATGCAGCACCTTGTCGATCTCGGGCACCAACTTGGTGCGGCACCACCGGGCAATCTGCTGCACCGAAGTGACGCCGCTGTGGGCAGCGAAGAACCCACAAACCTCATCCACGTCCGAAGCCAACGAAAGCCACTGGGCCACTGGCCCGCGGATGGTCTGCCAATCCTCGGCCCTTCCAAACTGTCCATGGATTCCCCCGCTGCCTCCTGCCTGCGGCGCGACTGCAAGAATGGCGCGACGCAGCAGCTCCATGGAGGCCACACGACGCACGATCAGGTCACGCCCTGTGTCGATGAACGGCTGCGGCGGGGCATCGCCGGTGATGCGCTCAACCTCTCGGAAGTAGTAGTTGTCGTGACTGCGGTCCTGACAAAGCGTCACCGCAAAGGAGAAGGGCTGCCCGCTTCGACCGGCACGACCAACGCGCTGCTGGTAGTTGAAACGCTGTGGTGGCATGTTGCCCATCGCCACCATGGTCAGGTCACCGATGTCGATACCCACCTCCATCGTCGTGGTGACCGACAGCACGTCCAGCGGGGATGCCAGCTCGTTCTCCTCCGGCTCCGGCAACAACGCACGACGGAACCGACGCTGCCGCTGCCGCTGCTCCGCCCGATCCGTCTGACCAGTCAGCTCGGCCGATGCCAAGCGTCGTGGTTCGAGCCTCGACAGGTGTCGGTAGTAGTCGTCCTGGCCGAGCTCGGCGTCCATCTCCACCAGCTCGCCCGTGCACTTCTCGCGGACGCACACGCCGGCCGACGGGTGCGCGTGGCGCGTACTGCACACCGAGCAAACCCAGGATGTGGCTCCGCATGGCAGGAGTTCCAGAGGTGAGGCCTCGGCCACCAGGTCCACAAGCCCGTTCACCAGGACGCTTTCCATCGCCTGCATGACCTGCTGCGACACATCATTCGCGCTCCGCGACTGCCGCAGGGCCACTCTGCCCAAGTAGTCCTTCACCACCTCCGGCATGTTCGCGCGCTGGGTTGCGAGCGGCGCAAACGCATCAGCACGAAGATAGAGCCGAAGCACGCTCCTGACCGTCTCGTCGAGCCACCCCTCCCAGACCTGACTCCCCCGGATGGACAAATGTGCCACCCCCGTCTGTTCCGCGTCACGATCGTCGCGATTGAACAGGGCCGCCGCCACGCCACCGATCAACTCGCGTCGGTAGTGCGTGTAGTACTGGCTGCGCGTCGCACCCGACGGCAGCTCCTCCCACATGCCCACCCTCGGTGGGGAAAAGGCCATGAACCACGGCTTTCCATCATCCAAGGTGAGCAGCTGCGCACGAGGCCCGCCCGGGGGCACTCCCAGAGCGACATGGTCGGCGATCAGCTTGGTCACCAAGTCATTCCACGGATGCGACTGGTTCGCACTCTGCTCCGCTTCGAACTCCTCCAAGTAGCGTGCATCCTCGGCTGTCAGCTGCCCAGACATCCGGTCCTCATAGGCGCGCGCCGCTCGTTTGTGCAACGCACGCAACCGTAGATATCTGGCTGCCTCTGCGTCGGAGACCCTGTCCGCCTCGGAGAGCAGTCGGATCACGTCGCTCTGGGTCTGTGACAACTGCCGCCCCACAAGCTGTCGGACCAAGTCGCGATAATGGTCGGCCTGCAGTTGGAGGCCATTGACCGCAGCGTCATCACGGCTGTCGGTGAACAGGATGGTGCCGGGCGCCTGAGGCCCCTCCTGGATGGAGCGGAGCATTGCCGTGACCACGAGCTGGGCAGCACGCCGTCGTCCGATCACCTGCTCCACGAGCGGGGAGCGGACTCCTGCACTTCCCATGTTGTTCTGACGCGGCGAGTGGCTGCAGGCTGGACAGCGACTCGGAATGGCCGGCACGGACCGGGTGTTGGATCGAAGCGTTGTCCCTGTCGAGCCCCCGTCACACAAGTAGCCAATTGAGGGCATGTAGTCGACCGCGGCGAAGGAAAAGATTGCCTTGCTCTTGTCGCCGAGAGAATTTTCCCACTGGTCGTTGACCACTCGCCCGGGCCTGTACCAGGCAAATTCATCCAAGGTGCGCCTTGACAAGGATTCAGGCTCATCGTCGCCTTGCACTGAGGTTTTCTCATCAGGGCTGCCTGTAGAACATCGGCAGTGATGCTCTGGCAAGGGGTGATGGTCGACTCGGGTGGGTGCATGCGGGTCGGGTGGTGCAGGATCGGTTTCTGCCAAGACACCCATCGTCCACCAGAA
>NZ_JBHWOO010000011.1:0-3603 GCF_043424415.1 Luteococcus sp.
TTCTCCGTCAGAGGCGCATCGTCCCTTCCCGGGACATGGGCCAAGGAAAGGACTGCATTCATGACCATCACCAGCACCGTGGACCAGAACACCCAGATCGACCCGCGCGATCCCGTCGCCCGTCTCGAGAACCTCTTCGACCCGGCGTCGCTGGAGTTCCTCACCGAACCCGACGCCTCGGGTGCGCTCGCCGCACGCGGTCTCATCGACGGCGTGCCCACCATCGCCTACGCCACCGACGCCACCGTCATGGGCGGCGCCATGGGCCTCGACGGCTGCCGCCACATCGTCCACGCGATCGACGTGGCGATCGACGAGCAGCTGCCCGTCGTGGGCGTCTGGCACTCGGGCGGGGCGCGACTGGCGGAGGGCGTCGAGGCGCTCCACGCCGTGGGCACCGTCTTCGAGGCCATGGTCCGCGCGTCGGGTCATGTCCCCCAGATCTCTGTGGTGCTCGGGCCCGCCGCCGGCGGCGCCGCCTACGGCCCCGCCCTCACCGACATCGTCATCCTCGCTCCCGAGGGCCGCATCTTCGTCACTGGCCCCGAGGTGGTGCGCTCGGTCACGGGCGAGAACGTGGACATGGCCCGACTGGGCGGACCCGACGTCCACGGCCGACGCTCCGGCGTGGTGCACGTCGCCGCCGACGACGAGGCCGACGCCCTGCAGCGCGCCCGCGACCTGGTGGCGCTGCTGGCCAACCAGGGGGTCGTGGCCGAGGAGGTCGCCGACACCGACCTGTCCACCCTGCTGCCCGAGAGCAAGAAGCGCGCCTATGACGTGCACCCGCTGGTGGAAGGCATCCTTGACGAGGGCACCGTGGTGGAGCTGCACGCCAAGTGGGCCCCGAATGTGGTCGTCGCGCTGGGCCGCATGGCCGGGCGCACCGTCGGCGTCGTGGCCAACAACCCGATGCGGCTGGGCGGCTGCCTCGACTCCTTCAGCGCCGAGAAGGCGGCCCGCTTCGTGCGGATGTGCGACGCCTTCGGCGTGCCGATCGTCGTCCTGGTGGACGTTCCCGGCTACCTGCCCGGCGTCGGCCAGGAATGGGACGGCGTGGTGCGCCGCGGCGCCAAGCTGCTGCACGCCTTCAGTGAGGCCGTCGTGCCCTGCGTCACCCTGGTGACCCGTAAGACCTACGGCGGCGCCTACATCGCCATGAACTCCCGCTCGCTGGGCGCCACCAAGGTCTTCGCCTGGCCCGGTGCCGAGGTGGCCGTCATGGGTGCCGTCGCCGCGATCCGCATCCTGCACCGCCGCAAGCTGGCCGAGGTGCCCACCGACTCCCGCGCTCAGGTGGAGCTGGAACTGGCCGCTGAGCACGAGAAGATCGCCGGCGGCGTCGACAAGGCCGTCGAGATCGGCGTCGTGGACGAGGTCATCGAGCCCTCGGCCACCCGCTCCGAGCTGGCGGCCGCCATCCGCGAGGCGGACAAGGGAGAGCGCGGGCAGCACACGAATATCCCGCTGTGACCCTGCAAGCAGGTCCCAGGAGCATCCCGCTGTGACCCTGCAAGCAGGTCCCAGGAGCATGACGACGGGTTCCCGGCGCTCTGTCCAAGGATCCGCCGTCATCTCTGTGCCCCTGTTGTCCAGCGGTCGTCCCGCGAGCCGCTAGGCTCACGCGCATGACCCATGCGTGCACGCCCCTGCCCAGCGGTAGCTGGACGTCTCCGGTGACCATTGACGCCATGCTCGCCTCCGGCGTCTCCCTTGCCGCGGTCGAGGTCGACCATGACCAGGTGGGATGGCTCGAGTCCAGGCCCGAGGAGGACGGCCGCCAGACGCTCGTGCTCGATGGCGTCGAGGTGACCCCTGCCCCGGCCGCCCTGCGCTCCCGTGCGCAGGAGTACGGCGGCGGCGTCTGGCACGCCCAGGACGGGATCGTCGCCTGGTGTAATGACACCGACGGCGCACTGCACGCCCGCATCGACGGCCGGCCCCGCCGCATCTCTCCTGCCAATCGGGACCTGCGCTTCGGCGGGCTGCGCGTGGACGCGGCGCGTCGCCAGGTCGTAGCGGTGCGCGAGGACCACCGCGGTGAGGGCGAGGCCGTCACCACGATCGTCGCCCTGTCGGTCGATGACGAGAACGCTGACGGCGGCAGGGTGCTCTGCCAGGGCGCCGACTTCTACGCCCACCCAGAGGTCTCCCCCTTCGGTCGCCTGGCCTGGGTCGAATGGAACCACCCGGACATGCCGTGGGATGGCACCCTGCTCAAGATCGGCCAGCTCAGCGACGACGGGATCGAAGCAGTCACCGTCATCGCCGGCGGCCACGACGTCTCTGCGGTGCACCCCAAGTGGGGGCCGGACGGCTCGCTGTACTTCCTGAGCGACGAGTCCGGCTACTGGAACCCGTGGGTCTTCGACGGACCCACCACCCGCTCGATCCTCGATGAACCGCACGACTTCTGCCGTCCGCTGTGGGTGCTGGGAAATGCCGAGTACGCGGTGCTCGACGAACGCACTCTGGTGATGCGCTGGTATGCCGATGCCGGCGCGCGCGTGGGGCTGGTCGACGTGCCCAGCGGGGACATCACCGAGATCATTGACCCGGTCGCCGACGTGGACGCCATCGCCGCCGGAGAGGCCGGGATCTTCCTGGTGGCCGCGCATGCCGACCGGCCGGACGAGATCGCCCGCCTCGAGGTGGGCGCTGCCCGCCTGGCCCAGCCGGCGCTGACCACCGTGCGTCCCGGCGGGGAGCAGCCCGACCCCGCGTGGGTCTCGGTGCCCGAGTCGATCTGGTTCGAGGGCCGTCACGGACGCAGCCAGGCCTTCTACTACCCGCCCACCAGCCCCGATGCCGAGTTGCGCGAGGGTGAGGCGCCGATCACGATCGTCAACACCCACGGCGGGCCGACGGCCATGGCGCCGGGCACCTTCCGCACCGACTTCCAGTTCTGGACCAGTCGCGGCATCGCGGTGCTGGACGTCAACTACTCCGGCTCGTCCGGCTTCGGCCGCGACTATCGCAACCGCCTCCACGGCAACTGGGGCATCGCCGATGTCGACGACTGCGTCGACGCGGTCAAGGAGGTGGCCGGGCGTGGGCTGGCCGATCCCGAGCGCGTCGTGATCCAGGGTGGCTCGGCCGGCGGCTACACCACCCTGCAGGCGCTGGTCAGCTCCGATGTCTTCGCCGCCGGGATGAGCCGCTACGGCATCGGCGACCTGGAGACCCTGGTGGGTGACACCCACAAGTTCGAGTCCCGCTACCCGTACAAGCTGGTCGGCCCCTATCCCGAGGCGAAGGCCGTCTACGAGCAGCGTTCCCCCATCCACCACGTCGAGCAGCTGTCCAGCCCGATGCTGATCCTGCAGGGGCTCGACGACAAGGTGGTGCCTCCGAGCCAGGCCGAGTCGATGGCCGAGGCCGTGCGGGCCAAGAAGCTCCCGGTGGCGGTCAAGATGTTCGAGTCAGAGGGCCACGGCTTCCGCAGGCAGGAGACCCGACGGGCCGTGGTCGAGGCCCAGCTGAGCTTCCTCAGCCAGCTCTTCGACTTCGAGCCGGCAGACCAGGTGCCGGTGCTGGAGGTCGAAAACCTCTGAGGTCCACCCGCCTCACGCGCCGGGGGCGCCCATGCCAGTGCATGACAAA
>NZ_JBHWOO010000012.1:0-2712 GCF_043424415.1 Luteococcus sp.
CTGGAGGGCTTCGAGAATCACGACGATGTCGTCATCGTCCACCGCGGCGACCTCACCCGGGCGCGTGAAGTGACCGGCACCGAGCTTGGACTGAGCGTCGATCCGGTCGAGGGGCGCGACTGGTTCGACCTGGCGATCGACATGAGCGTCGACGGGGTCCCGGTGCCGCTGCCGCTGTTGCTGCGGGCACTGGCGGCCGGCCACGACCACCTGCTGCTGGACTCGGGCGCCTGGATCAGCCTCGACCAGCCCGAGCTGGAACGACTCCGGGAACTGCTGCAGGAGGCGGAACTCGTCGTCGACCCCGATGACGAGACCCTGGTGCGCGCCCGGCTGCGCCGCGAACACGCCACCTGGTTCGAAGACCTCGCAGAACTTGGCGTGGTGCGGCGCGAGGCGCAGGCCTGGCAGGAGGCGGCACGACGCCTGCGCACCGGACGAGCGGAAGCACCTGCCGCGCCGCCCGCACTACTTCAGGCAGAGCTCCGGCCCTACCAGTTCGACGGCATGCACTGGCTGGACTTCCTGCAGGACATGGGAATGGGCGGAATCCTCGCCGATGACATGGGCCTGGGAAAGACGCTGCAGGCACTGGCCGCCATCGCGCTTGCCGACGAACGCGGCCAGCCCGGACCGGTGCTGGTGGTGTGCCCGTCGAGCGTGGTGGGTGGCTGGCTGGAGCAGGCGGAACGTTTCGTGCCGCACCTGCGCTGCGTGACGCTGCCGCAGACGACGCGAAAGCGCGGCACCAGCCTGGCCGAGGCGATCGACGGTGCGCGGATCGTGGTCACCAGCTATGCGGTGGCGCGGATCGACGTCGAGGAGTTCGCCGACGTCGACTGGCACATGGTCTTCCTGGACGAGGCGCAGTTCGTGAAGAACCCGAAGGGACAGACCTACAAGGCGATGCGACAGATCGGTTGTGGCTCGCGCTTCTGCCTCAGCGGAACGCCGTTGGAGAACAACCTGATGGACCTGTGGTCGTTGCTCTCCCTCAGCGTCCCGGGGCTCTTCCCCGACCCCGTCGCCTTCCGCAGCGACTACGCCAAGCCCGTCGAGGCGGGCGGTGAAGGTGCCGCGGAGACGCTGGCGCGACTGCTGCGCCGCATCAAGCCCGTGATGCTGCGCCGCACCAAGGAGTCCGTGGCTCCCGAGCTGCCGCCCAAGCAGGAGCAGGTGATCGAGGTGGAACTGGCACCAGCCCACCGGCGCATCTACGACCGCCGCCTGACGATGGAGCGCAAGAAGGTGCTGGGGCTGCTGGGCGATCTGCAGCGACATCGCGTGGAGGTGCTGGCCGCCCTCACGCGCCTGCGTCAACTCAGTCTGGCGGCCGGGCTCGTCGACCCTGCGGACGAGTCGGTGGCCTCGGCCAAGATCGACGTGCTGGCCGAGATGATGGCCGATGTGGTGGCCGCCGACCACCAGGCGCTGGTCTTCAGCTCCTTCCCCAGCTTCCTGCGGCTCGTCGAGAAGCGGTTCAAGGCCGAAGGGATCAGCACCACCTACCTCGACGGACGGACCCGCAAACGCCAGGAACGCGTCGACGAATTCCGCAGCGGCAAGGCCAGCGTCTTCCTGATCAGCCTCAAGGCCGGTGGCTTCGGCCTCAACCTCACCGAGGCCGACTACGTCTTCGTCACCGACCCGTGGTGGAATCCCGCCGCCGAGGCGCAGGCCATCGACCGCGCCCACCGCATCGGACAGGCGAACACAGTGATGGTCTACCGCCTGGCAAGCACCGACACCATCGAGGCGAAGGTGATGCAGTTGCAGCAGCACAAGCGCGAACTGTTCAGCCAGGTGGTGGACGGTGGCGAGTCCGCCATCACCGGTGCACTCAGCGCCGACGACTTCCGCGCGCTGCTGGAGTGAGGGTCTGCTGCCGGCGGCTGGCGCCGACGGCGAGGATGCTCAGAACAGTGGCACGTCAGCCGGTTCGTCCGTCGCCGGTAGCCGCAGGCGAGCTTCCATCGTCGGGTACGGGTCCGCCAGGGGTTGGCGTCGTGCCTTCAGCGCGTCGCTGAGCCGCCGGAGTTCGGGGCCCATCAGGTAGTGCCTTGCGCGCGTCTCACCGCGGACGTCCAGCAGGCCTTCGGCGACCAGCCGCTGCAAGTCCTTGGTGGCGGTGCGCGGGTCGGAGACCCCCATCCGCTGCAGGTAGGTGGCTCGGCTCACACGCCTGCCCTGGTAGGCGTCGAACAGCGCGTCCGTGACGCGCTCGGGCAGCTTTCGGGTGCTGACGAGCACGTCGAGCTCGCCCCACAGTTCCGCCGCCTCGCGGAAGCGTCGCCTGACCGTCTGGGCCTGCATGTGGTGGGCGCGGAGGTTGAACTGCACCCACAGTCGGGTGTCGCGCTCGGGATGCCATCCGCCCTGCCCCGTAAGAGCCAGCACCCGGTAGTAGTCGTCGGTGTTGCTGCCCAGCCACTCCTCGATGCTGGCGAACTCCGGCGTGATGATCCGGTCGCGGGCCATCACCATGGTTTGGAGGACCCTTGCCATGCGGCCATTGCCGTCCCGGAAGGGATGGATCATGACCAGGTTCAGGTGGGCCATGGCGCCTCGCACCATCGGATCCTGCGCTGCCGGATCATGGAGTGACGCGACGAGGGAGGCCATCAGATCTGCCACCTGCTCCGGCGCGGGCCCCTGGTAGACGGTGCGGTCGCCTCGCGCGTCACGGACGTAGATCTCACCGGTGCGGTAGAG
>NZ_JBHWOO010000013.1:0-9087 GCF_043424415.1 Luteococcus sp.
ACGTCGCGGCCCACCTGCTGCTCGAAGGAGCTCACCCGGTGCCTGGTCACGGAATGGTCACTGGCCGCCAGCACCAGCACCCCGGACTCGACGCCCTGGGGGCGGATCGCCTCGAGGCGGTTGAGGGCGCGGTCGAGCACACCCAGCGAGCCGGGCGTGGTGAGCAGCTGGTCGGCGTCGTCGGTGGCCTGCACCACGCGGGACTGGTCAGGCGCGGCCAGGTGGTGGACGGGGCGGCGGGGCTCCTCGCCGGGCCAGCCGTCGGCCAGCAGCACGTCGTCAAGTGGCAGCCGTTTCGACCAGGCGAGCCGCTCCAGGCCGGGCGACGGCGGCCGCTCGTCGGGCCAGCCCAGGCAGAGCCAGCCGAGCGTCTCGACCCCCTCGGGCAGGCCCAGCAGCTCGCGCAGCTCGTCGGGCTCGAAGAGCGTCACCCAGCCCATGCCCAGACCCTCGGCCCGGGCGGTCAGCCACATGTTCTCGATCGCTGCGGCACAACTCCACAGGTCGGCGTCGGGAAAGGTGGCACGCCCCAGCACGCCCACCGCCGGGGACCGACGGTCACAGGCCACCACCAGACCCAGCGGCGCCTCGCGCAGGCCCTCCAGCTTGAGGTCCAGCAACTGGCGGGCCCGCTCGGGCGCCAGCTGGTCCGCCTGCGCCAGCCGGGCACGGTCGGCCATCGCCGCGGCACGGTCACGCAGCTCGGCATCGCGCACCACGATGAAGCGCCAGGGCTGCGAATGGCCAACCGACGGGCCCCGGTGACCGGCCTCGACGACCCGGCGCACCAGCTCCTCGGGCACCGGGTCGGGGCGGAAGCGCCGGATGTCACGGCGGGCACCGACGACCGTGGCCAGCGCCTCGCGAACCGGGTGCGGCATCGCCCACCCGTCGGGCGCCTCGGCACGCTCCTTGGCCGAAGAGGTGTCCCCGACGACGGGGACCGGACGTGACCAGGAAGGCTGCTCTGACATGGCTCCCACTCTAGGGAGCCGCGCCGGCGCGCCGGTCAGCGGGCCACCGGGGCGAAGGAGGCGCCGCACAGCCGTGCCAGGTCGGTGGGGGAAAGTTCCAGCTGCAAGCCCCGGCGGCCGGCCGAGACGAGGACCGTCTGCTGCGTCTCGGCACTGGCATCGATCACGACGGGCAGGCGGCGCTTCTGGCCCAGAGGCGAGATCCCGCCCACCACATAGCCGGTGGCGCGTTCGGCAGCCTGGGGATCGGCCAGGGCCGCCTTCTTGGCGCCCATGGCGGCAGCCATCGCCTTGAGGTCCAGCTGGCAAGCCACAGGGACCACGGCGACGGCCACTGACTGAGGTCCGCCTGTGCAGCTGACCACCAGTGTCTTGAAGACCTGCAGCGGATCCAGCCCGAGGGCCTCGACCGCTTCATCGCCGAAATGGGTGCTCTCGGGATCATGGTGGTAGGGATGCAGTTCGTGGCTCACTCGGGCCTTGGACAGGGCACGGGTCGCCGGCGTGGCCTGCCCAGCCATCACAGGGCCTCGACGACGGCGACCAGCACCGGCGCGACGACCAGGGCCGGCAGCATGTCGGCCACCCGCACCTGCTTGAGGCCCAGCAGCCGCACAGACAGCCCCAGCAGCACGATGCCGCCGGTCACGGTGAGCGCGTCCACCTGCGCGGCGGGAAGCAGCCCGCCCAGCACGGCGCCGAGCACGGTCAGGGTGCCTTGATAGAGCCCGACGGCCACCGCGGACAGCAGGACCCCGAGCCCCAGCGAGCTGGCAAAGGCGATCGCCGCGAAGCCGTCCAGCACGCTCTTGGCCAGCAGCTGGTCGGGGCCCTGGCCCAGCCCGTCGGCCAGCGATCCGAGGATGGCCATCGGGCCGACGCAGAAGACCAGGGTGGAGGTGACGAAGCCGTCGACGAAACGTGACTCGTCGTGCCCGGTCCCGCCGGCGCGCGCTCCCAGCCGTCGCCTGGCCCAGCGGCCCAGGTCGTCCATGCCTTCCTCGAGCCCGATCCAGGAGCCGAACAGGGTGCCGGCGACCACCGCGAGCAGCACCACCACCAGGGCCCCGCCGCCGACAGCGGCCGCGAGCGGCTCGCCCAGCAGCGGACGCAGCGAGAGGCCCGCCATCACCAGGGTGCACAGGCCCAGGGCGTCGGTAACGGCGCCCTGGGCACGGGCCGGCATCCGCGCTCCCAGGGCCAGTCCCAGCAGGGATCCGGCCACGATGGCGATGACATTGACCGCCGTTCCCAGTCCGATGAAGTGCACCGCCCCATCCCACCATGTCCTGGCCAGCAGGCATCGGCGACGGCCCAGCCGGTGGTCATGGGCGCGCAAGGGCGCTGCCACACCTAGACTTGCGGGGTGGCAGAGAATCTGATGCGAACCCTTGACTTCACGGGAGCAGGCCTTGACGGCCAGCGCTTCGACTACCGCCGGGCCGTGCCCCGGGCGGCCTTCGAGGTGGACCATGCGGTCGAGAAGGTCCGTCCGATCAGCGAGGCGGTGCGCACCGAGGGCAGCGAGGCCCTGCTGAGCTTCGCCGAGCAGTTCGACGGCGTCCGTCCCGAACACCTGCGGGTGCCGGCCGAGGTGCTGGCCCGTTGTGCCGAGGAGCTCGACGACGAGCTGCGCGCCGCCTTCGACGAGTCGATCACCCGCCGCCGCCAGGTCTGCGAGCTCGCCGAGAAGGAGAACAACTCGCCCAGCGTCTCCGTGGCCGAGGGGGCCACCGTCGCCCAGCGGATCATCCCGGTCAACCGGGTCGGCCTCTACGTGCCCGGCGGCCTGGCGCCGCTGGCCAGTTCGGTGATCATGAACGTGGTGCCGGCCCAGGTGGCCGGGGTCGGCTCCATTGCCGTCGCCAGCCCGCCCCAGAAGGACTTCGGCGGCCTGCCGCACCCCAACATCCTGGCGCTGTGCCACATCCTCGGCATCGACGAGGTCTATGCCGTCGGCGGGGCGCAGGCGATCGCCATGTTCGCCCATGGCGTCGACGACCTGTGCGAGCGCGTCGACATGGTCACGGGCCCCGGCAACATCTACGTCGTCGCGGCCAAGCGACTGCTGCGCGGTGTGGTCGGCATCGACTCCGAGGCGGGCCCCACCGAGATCGCGATCCTCGCGGACGAGTCCGCCGACCCACGCCACGTCGCCGCCGACCTGATCAGCCAGGCCGAGCACGACCCGATGGCCGCCTCGGTGCTGGTCACCGACTCGCCCGAACTGGCCGCGGCGGTGCAGCAGGAGGTGGCCGCCCAGGCCGCCGCCACCCGCCACAGCGAGCGCGTGCACACCGCCCTGGGCGGCGTGCAGTCGGGCATCGTCATGGTGCGCGACGTCGAGCAGGGACTGCAGGTGGTCGACGCCTATGCCGCCGAGCACCTGGAGGTGCAGACCCGCGATGCCGCCGAGGTGGCCGCCCGAGTCACGAATGCCGGCGCCATTTTCGTCGGTCCTTGGGCCCCGGTCTCGCTGGGGGACTACTCGGCAGGCTCCACCCACGTGCTCCCGACCGCCGGTTGCGCCTGCCACTCCTCGGGTCTGTCGGTGCGCAGCTTCATGCGCGCCGTCCACGTCATCAAGTACACCGAGCAGGCGCTGCAGGAGGTCGCCGGCCACGTCGAGACCTTCGCGATGGCCGAGGACCTGCCGGGCCACGCCAATGCGATCACGGTGCGTCGCACCCAGCAGGAGGAGGGACGATGATCCGCCCCGAGACCCCCACGGCCGCCCAGCCGGCCCAGATCAGTTTGGCCGAGTTGCCGTTGCGCCCCGAACTGGTCGGGCAGGAGCCCTACGGAGCCCCCCAGCTCGACGTGCCGGTGGCCCTCAACGTCAACGAGAACCCCTATGCGCCCAGCGAGAAGGTGGCCAAAGCCATGGCAGCGGCGGTGCAGAAGGCCGCGGCGTCGATGAACCGCTACCCGGACCGGGAGGCGCTGGGGCTGCGTACCGCGCTCGCCAACTACCTGGGCTTCGGCCTTGGCCCCGAGAACATCTGGGCGGCCAATGGCTCCAATGAGGTGATGACCCACCTGCTGCAGGCCTTCGGCGGACCCGGACGCACCGTGCTGGGTTTCAGCCCCACCTATTCGATGTACCCCGAGTACGCGCGCAACACGCTCAGCAACTATGCGGTGGCCCCGCGCCGCGAGGACCACCGGCTCGACGCCGAACTCGTGCTGGACGCGGTGCGCCACCACCAGGCCGATGTCGTGCTCATCGCCACCCCGAACAACCCCACCGGCACCACCACGCCCGTCAGCATCATCGACGAGATCTGCACCGGGCTGGCCGAGGTGCGCCCCGACTGCATCGTCGTGGTCGACGAGGCCTACCAGGAGTTCACCGAGGTGCCGCAGGACTCGGCGCTGGCCCTGCTGCCGCGCCACCAGCACCTGGTGGTGAGCCGCACCATGAGCAAGGCCTTCGCCTATGCCGGCGGCCGACTGGGCTACCTGGCCGCCACCCCCGCCATCGTGGACGCCTGCCGCATCGTCCGACTGCCCTACCACCTCTCGGCCTCCGCCCAGCAGGTGGCCCTGGTGGCGCTGGCCCACGCCGACGAGATGCTCGAGAAGGTCGACGCGCTGCGCCAGGAGTGCCAGGAGCTGCAGGGATGGCTGCGCGACCAGGGATTCGAGGTGGTGCCGAGCCAGGCGAACTTCTGCCTCTTCGGCCGCTTCGAGGACCGTCACGCCGTGTGGCAGTCGCTGCTCGACCAGGGCGTGCTGGTGCGCGAGACCGGCCCGGAGGGCTACCTGCGCGTCTCGGCCGGCACGCCCCGGGAGATGGCCGCCTTCCGCGAGGCGCTGACCACCACCATGAAGACCCACCGCATGAAGGCCCAGGCCAAGGAGGCCCACGCATGAGCCGCACCGCACGCGTCGAGCGCACCACCAGCGAGTCGACGATCAGCGTCAGCATCGACCTGGACGGCACCGGCCACAGCTCGATCAGCACCGGGGTGGGCTTCTACGACCACATGCTGACCGCCCTGAGTAAGCACTCCGGGATCGACATGGACGTCAGCTGTTCCGGCGACGTGCACATCGACGGTCACCACTCGGTGGAGGACACCGCCATCGCGCTGGGCCAGGCCATTGCCCAGGCACTCGGCGACAAGCGCGGCATCACCCGCTACGGGGATGCGATGGTGCCGCTCGACGAGGCCTTGGCGCAGTGCGTCGTCGACGTCGCCGGCCGCCCCTATGTGGTGTGCAGCGGCGAGCCGGATGGCCAGGTCTATGCCCTGATCGGCGGCTCCGGGGTGCCCTATGCCGGCTCGATGACCCAGCACGTGGTGGAGAGCCTCGCGATGAATGCGGGGCTGTGCGTGCACCTGCGCCTGCTGGCCGGCCGCGACCCGCACCACATCGTCGAGGCCCAGTTCAAGGCACTGGCCCGGGCCCTGCGCACTGCCATCGCCCCTGATCCGCGCCAGGCCGGGCAGATCCCCAGCACCAAGGGCACGCTGTGACCCGCGTCGGGGTGCTCGACTACGGCTCGGGCAACCTGCACTCGGCCTGCCGGGCCCTGGAGGCTGCGGGCGCCGAGGTGGTGCTCAGCAGCGACCACGACGAGCTGCGCCGCTGCGACAAGCTGCTGCTGCCCGGGGTTGGTGCCTTCGCTGCTTGCATGGAGGGCCTTCGGGCCGTCGGGGGTGACGAGTTCGTCACCGGCTGGCATGCCGAGGGGCGCCCCCTGCTGGGCATCTGCGTCGGCCACCAGGTGCTGTTCACCGCCGGCTTCGAGCACGAGGTGGAGGCCACCGGCCTGGGCCTGCTGCCCGGCATGGTGCAGCGGCTGGAGTCGGCCAGGCTGCCGCACATGGGATGGAACCAGGTGGAGGCGGCCGAGGGCTCGCGGCTGTTCGACGGCATCGAGGACGAGCGCTTCTACTTCGTGCACTCCTACGGCGTGCGCGCCCAGCAGGCAGAGCACCTGATGCCCGCGGGGGCCAGGACCACCTGGGCCAGCCATGGGGGCGACCGCTTCGTCGCGGCCGTCGAGCACGAGAACATCAGCTCCCTGCAGTTCCACCCCGAGAAGTCCGGTGCGTCCGGCGCGGCCCTTCTGCAGGGGTGGGTCAGCGCCTGATGGCGTAGGGTTGGTTGGCGTGAACCCACTTGTGCTTCTCCCAGCAGTTGACGTCCAGGCCGGTCAGGCCGTCCAGCTCGTGCAAGGTGTCGCGGGATCCGAGAAGGTCTTCGGTGACCCGCTCGAGGCCGCGCGACGCTGGCAGGAGCAGGGTGCCGAGTGGATCCACCTGGTGGACCTCGACGCAGCCTTCGGCCGCGGAACCAATGCCGACGTGCTGGCCCGCATCGTGGGCGAGCTCGACATCAACGTGGAGATGTCCGGCGGTATCCGCGACGACGAGAGCCTGGCCCGTGCCCTCGAGGCCGGCGCCCGCCGCGTGAACATCGGCACCGCGGCCCTGGAGGATCCCGAGTGGTGTGACCGCGTCATCGGCGAACACGGCGACCGGGTGGCCATCGGCCTGGACGCCAAGGGCACCCGTCTGGCCGCCCGCGGCTGGACCCGGGAGGGCGGCGACCTGTTCGAGACCCTCGACCGGCTCAATGCCGCCGGATGCCAGCGCTATGTGGTCACCGACGTGGCCAGCGACGGCATGCTCACCGGCCCCAACCTGGAGCTCCTGGGCCAGGTCTGTGCCCGTACCGAGGCGGCAGTGGTGGCCAGCGGCGGCATCTCCACCCTGGAGGACCTGCGGATGCTGCGCGGCCTGGTGCCGATCGGCGTCGAGGGCGCCATCGTGGGCACCGCCCTGTACGTGGGCAACTTCACCCTGCCCGAGGCCCTCGAGGCTGCCGCCGGCGAGGTGGAGCGATGAGCACCCACACCCCGCCCCTGCTCGACGGCCGCCTCAAGGACCTGCTCGACGGCCAGAAGATCGTGATGACCGGCGTGACCGGCTTCATCGGCGAACAGATCCTGTGGAAGATCCTCACCGAGCTGCCCGCCACGCGCGCCGTGCTGCTGGTGCGCCCCAAGGGCTCGGTCACCGCCGAGCAGCGCGTCGTCAGCCTGCTCAAGAAGCCCATCTTCAAGGAACTGGCAGCCGCTGCCGGCGGCCCCCAGCAGCTGCTGGACCAGCGCGTCGACGTGCTGGCCGGCGACCTGCCCAATGTGCCCGCCCTGCCCCGCGACCTTGACGTGGTGATCCATTGCGCCGGCGATGTCAGCTTCGACCCGCCGATCGATGCCGCCTTCAAGACCAATGTCCTGGGCACCCAGGCATTGATGGCCAAGATGCTCGAGGCCTGCAGCGACGAATCGGGCAACCTGGTGCGCATCCCGCACTATGTGCACATCTCCACCGCCTACACCGCCGGCCGCCGACGCGGCGCGATCCCCGAGGCCGCGCACGAGCACGATGTCGACTACCGCGTCGAGACCCAGCACGCCCTGGCGATGGCCGACCTGGTCGAGACCCAGAGCCGCACCGCCGAGCAGCTCGCCGAACTGCGCAAGCTGGCCGAACGCGACCACCGCCAGGCCGGTTTCCTCACCACCGCCGAGGACACCGAGCGCCGCCGTCAGGAGTGGGTGAAGGCCAAGCTGGTCGAGGCCGGCACGGAACGCGCCCGCTCGCTGGGCTGGACCGATGTCTACACCTTCGCGAAGGCGATGGGCGAGCGGGTCGTGGCCGACATGGGCAAGGACATCCAAGTCTCCGTGGTGCGCCCGGCGATCGTCGAGTCGAGCCTGGTGCACCCCTACCCGGGCTGGATCGAGGGCTTCAAGATGGCCGACCCGATCATCCTGGCCTACGGCAAGGGCCAGCTGCGCGAATTCCCCGCCTCGCCCGACGCCGCCCTGGACATCGTGTGCTGCGACCACGTGGTCAACGCAATCATCGCCGTGTGCGCCACCGAGCCGACGGTGGGGGAGCCGGAGTTCTACCACGTCTCCACCGGCGCGCGGAACCCGATGACCTTCCGCGAGATCTACGAGTACCTGCGCGAGTACTTCGAGAAGCACCCCTACTCCCGCTCCGACGGCACCGTCGCCCCGCTGGCCACCTGGAAGTTCCCCGGCGAGCAGCCGGTGCTGCGCTTCCTGCAGGTGGCCGAGAAGGCCCACCAGGTGGGCGAGCGCCTGGTCACCTATGCCCCGAGGAGCGAGCGGACCCGCGAGGCCGCGATCCAGCTGGACCGGCAGGGCAAGAACCTGTCCTTCCTGCGCCGCTACCTCAACCTGTACGGGGAGTACCTGCAGAGCCAGGTGCACTTCGTCGACGACTGCACCATGGCGCTGAACAACTCCCTGCACCCCGACGACGTCGCCTCCTTCGCCTTCGACACCTCGGCGGTGGACTGGAAGAGCTACATGCAGGAGATCCACGCGCCGGCCATCACCGACCCGGTGCGTCGCCTGGAGGCGGCGCGCAAGCGTCGCGGCAACCGCGCCAGCACCTTCAAGCCGCTGCGCGCCAGCGAGCCCGGCACCGTCCTGGCCGTCTTCGACCTGGACGGCACGGTGCTCGACACCAATGTCATCGAGACCTACCTGTGGGCCCGCCTGCCCGAGCTCTCGCCCGCCGGTCGGGTGCGCGAGCTCGCCCAGGTGGCGGCCAGCCTGCCCGGCTACCTCGGTGCCGAGCGCCGCGACCGCGCCACCTTCCTGCGCTCCATCTACCGTCGCTATGCCGGCATGCGGATGGACCACCTGGAGTCCTTCGTCGACGAGCAGATCGCCCCCTTCGTCACCGACCGGAGCTCGGCCGAGGCGATCGAGCGCATCAAGGAGCACCGCGAGGCGGGCCACACCACGATCCTGCTCACCGGCGTGATCCGGCCGCTGACCCGCCCGATCGCCGACCTCTTCGACGTCGTGGTGGCGGCCGAGCTGGCCACCGATGCCGACGGGGTCTGCACCGGCTTCCTGACGCACCCGCCGATGGTCGGGGAGTCGCGCTCTGCCTGGCTTCGCCACTACGCGGCCCAGCGGGGCATCGACCTGTCGAAGTCCTTCGCCTATGCCGACTCCCACGTGGACCTGCCGATGCTCAATGCGGTCGGCAACCCCGTGGCCGTGCAGCCCGACGTGGGCCTGCTGCGGGCGGCGCGCAAGAATGGCTGG
>NZ_JBHWOO010000014.1:0-17707 GCF_043424415.1 Luteococcus sp.
ACTGGTGGGACTGCTCCAGGAGCGCGCCGCTGAACTGGACGAGGAGCACCGCCGGGCCGCCAAGCGGCTCGCGCAGGTGCAGCGGCGTCTGGATGGGCTCGAGGATGCCGCACGGCAGGTGGCGCGCACCGCCCGGCTGGAGCCCATGCCCGAACGGACGCTGTGGGGTGTGCGGTGCACCGTGCACCACGAGCACGAGATCGGCGCCGCCGTGTCGCGGCTGCACGCGCTCCGGCTGGAACGGGTCGGATCAGAGCCCGAGGACCTGGTGCAGGTCCACGACGGCCGGGAGCCCGGCGTGATCGGCGTGATGCTCGCCAGTGAGTCGCTGGCGGACCTTGCCGGTCTGGATGAGGTTGTGCTGGCTGCCGGGCAGCTGGCCGTCAGCGCCGTCGTCGACCCGCAGCTGGTCGACGAGGCCGACCTGTGGGTGCTGGTCGACGACCACCTGGCGACGAAGGGCCTGACCACCCACGGGATCCACTGGCGCCGCGGCCTGCCAGACGGACGCATGCAGCTGGGCGCGGGATTGCTCCCGCTGGCTTCGGAGTCCGTCGAGGACCCGTCCTGAGAGTGGGGAGATGAGGCACCCGGCAGCCCGCCTGCACCGTGCACGTCCAAAGGTGACTGCGCACGTGGTGCAGCAGCTGCCCAGTCGCTCTCCGACGTGCCCAGTCGCTCTCCGACGTGCCCAGTGGCTTCTCGATGGACGACGGGCTTCTCGACGGAAGTGGGGTCGAATGCCCACACGAAGCCGGCGAGACGACCGGACCGTGTGGTGAACAGGATCTGGCCGCTGCCGCCCTCACGCTGCGTCGTCATCAGGTTCTTCGTGTTGGCGGTGTCCTCGTTGGTGACGGTCCAAGCTGGATCCCAGGCGAGGGGCGCCTCCAGGTGCTGGGCCACGACCTCGTCCAGGACGTCGCTGGCAGGGGCACAGGATTCGATCCTGTCGTCAGTCACAGCCATGCCAGAAGTGAACCACCCGGCCACCAGATTGGTGCGTCAGGCGACCTGGACCCGATGGTCACCCATCACATATTCGAGGGCCAGGGTTCCGCCAACCGCTTCGAGATAGCCGCGGATGGTGCCCACCTTGGCATTCTCGATGTCGCCGTTCTCGATCTTGGAGACCTGGCGCTGGCCGACGCCGATCCGCTGGGCCAGTTCGGCCTGGGTGTACCCGGCCTGCTCGCGCAGTTCCCGCAGGCGGTAGGCGCGAACCTCGGCCATCATCTGCTTCTTGTGCGCCTCAACCGCCTCCGCGCTGACAGGTCGTAGCGCGAGCATGTCGTCGAGCGTGGTCATTGTGGTCACCGTCCCTTGAGTCGTCGGATGTGGTCGTCGAACAGGTCGTCGGCGATCGGGATGTTCTTGGAGTACCAGCGTTGCCAGTTGCCGGCCTTGTCACCGGCGACCAGCAGGATCGACTGGCGCTCAGGATCGAACGCGAACAGGACGCGGAGTTCGGAACGGCCGGAGGACCCCGGCCGGAGTTCCTTCATGTTGCGGTGCCGCGATGCCGTTACCGTGTCCACAATGGGGGCCCGAGCTGGGGTCCGTGCTCGGCGAGGAGTTCGAGGTCCGCCATCACCTGCTCGTAGGAGCGCTGGTCGAGGGACAGGAGCCAGCCCCGGATCGGGTCCAGCTCCACGGTCCACATGCGCACAGTTCAGACCATGCAGGTTCTAGGCGGCGCGTCAGGGCTCTGTGTCCTGCGATGGGCGAGGCTGTCCATGCACACAGTGGGGCACCCGAGAGTTGGACGAAGCCAGCCGCCTCGTGGCCGCCGGTAGGATCGGTGCATGTCTTCCTCCATGCAGGCCTCCTCGACCGTCATGCCCTTGAAGTACCCCATGTCGGTGGCCATCTACCCCACCTACGCCGAGGCGCAGCGAGCCGTGGACCTGCTGGCGGACAAGCAGTTCCCGGTGGAGAACCTGTGCATCGTGGGCACCGACCTCAAGCAGGTGGAGCGCGTGCTCGGACGCCTCACCCTGGGCCGCGTACTGGCCGGGGGAGCGCTCAGCGGGCTGGGCACCGGGCTCTTCTTCGGCCTGCTGATGATGCTGCTGGTCACCACCATCCCCGGCGGGCAGGCACTCCTGCTCGGCGTGCTGATGGGCGTCGGCCTGGGCGTGCTCACCGCCGGGATGGGCTATGCCACCCAGGGCGGCAAGCGGGACTTCTCCTCGGTGCAGGCGATCGTCGCCACTCGCTACGAGGTGCTGGGCGAGTCGACGGTGGTCAACCAGGCCCGCGAGGCGCTGGGCCAGCAGCCGCTCCAGCCCCCGAGCCCGACGGTCTGGCCGCCCACCCCGACCAGCCAGCAGGGCGGCGACCAGGAAGGTCGTCGATGAGCCCGCTGTCCGGGGACGAGCTGCGACGGCTCTGGGACGACCGCTACGACCACCCGAACAACCTGTTCGGCTATCGCCCCAATGACTTCCTGGTCACCGCCGAGGTGATGCTGCGACGGGGCAGCCGCCTGCTGGTGCTGGGCGACGGCGAGGGACGCAATGGCGTGTGGCTGGCCCAACAGGGCCACCGGGTCACCACCGTCGACATCTCCGAGGTGGGCGTGGCCAAGGCCCGCGCCCTGGCCGCGGAGCGCAAGGTCAACCTCGACGCCCAGGTGGCCGACCTGGCCGAGTGGATCCACACGCCCGCCGCTGAGGGCCCCTGGGACGGGATCGTGGTCATCTTCTGCCACCTCCCGCCCGGGCTGCGTGCGGAGGTGGCCAGGGTGCTGACCGGGCAGCTGGCGCCCCAGGGCAAGCTCCTGATGGAGGTCTACACTCCCGCCCAGCCCGCGATGGGCACCGGCGGACCCACCGACGAGGACCTGCTGATGACCCGCCCCAAGATGGAGGCCGACTGGCCCGGGCTTGATCTTGACATCATGATCACCGAGCGGCGGATCTTCGAGGGCATGGCGCACCAGGGACTCAGTTCGGTGCTTCAGGTGCTGGGCCAGCGCCGACGCGACTGACCGTCCCGCGTGGCCCGGGTCCAGTGGCCACTCAGGTCCAGTGGCCACTCAGATCCAGTGGCGGCGGCGGAAGACGAGGTAACTGGCCAGCATCCCCACCACCATCACCGTGAGGACGACGTAGTAGGCGTAGTCGTAGTGCAGTTCGGGCATGTTGTCGAAGTTCATGCCGTAGACCGCACCCATGGTGGTCGGGACGGCCAGGATCCCCAGGATCGCCGACAGCCGCCGCATGTCGCGGTTGTCCTCCAGGGAGATCCGCGCCATGCCGGCCTGCAGGATGGTGGACAGCACCTCGTCGAAGGAGGCGATCGCCTCTCGCGAGTCCGTGTGGTGGTCGGCCACCTCGCGGAAGTAGGCCCGGGTCTCGTCGGGGATCACCGGGTAGTTGCGGGTGCTCAGCGCCTGCAGCGGTGCGGCCAGCGGTACCACGGAGCGCTTGAACTCGATCAGTTCACGCTTGAGGTTGTAGACCCGGTCCACCTCCTTGGTGCCTTGGCGGGAGAAGATGTCCTCCTCCACCTCGTCGATGTCGATCTCGAACTCGCTCACCACGGCCATGTACTCGTCGACCACCCGGTCGAGGATCTTGTAGAAGACGTAGGCGGGCCCCACCCCGAGCTCCTCGGGCGCGGTCTCCAGCTCGCGGCGCAGGCTGCGCAGCGGGGTGTTGTCGCCGCGACGCACGGTGAGCAGGAAGTTCTCGCCGACGAAGATCATGATCTGGCCGGTGGAGACGATCTCGCTGGTTTCGGTGACCGTTTCATGATCAACATAGGCGACGGTGGAGATGACGCAGAACAGCGTGTCGTCGAACTGCTCCAGCTTGCTGCGGGAGTGGCCCTCGACTGCATCCTCGATGGCCAGCGGGTGCAGCTCGAACTGGCGCGCGAAGCTGGCCATGTCCTCGTCGGTGGGGTCCTTGAGCCCCAGCCAGACGAAACCCTCGCCCATCTTGGCGCGCTCGGTGGCCAGGTGGAGGCTGTCCACCTCCTCCTTGCGGCCGTCCACGTACCAGCCCCAGGCCTGCACCGAGTCGGGCGTGGTGGCCCAGCGACGGCCGTTCGTGCGACGCGCGGTCGCCATGGTGCTCCTGGCCGACGGGCGGGGGACGACCGGGCGAAGCGCCGGGCGCAGGCGACGCTGGTCACCCGTCACCGGCCCTCCCCGGCGAGCAAGGGAGCCATCCAGGCCTCGACCTCGTCGGCAGTGCGCGGCAGCATCGCGGAGAGGTTCTCGTTGCCGTCGGCGGTGATCAGGATGTCGTCCTCGATCCGCACGCCGATGCCGCGCATCTGTTCGGGCACCAGCAGGTCGGTGGCCTTGAGGTAGATGCCGGGCTCGACGGTGATCACCATGCCCGGCTTGAGGATGCCGTCGCGGTAGTCCTCACGCAGCGCCTGGGCGCAGTCGTGCACGTCGATGCCCAGGTGGTGGCTGGTGCCGTGCACCATCCAGCGGCGGTGCTGGCCGCCCTCGGCCGACAGCGATTCCTCGGGCGTGACGGGCAGCAGCCCCCACTCGTGCAGGTGGCGGGCCACCACCGCGATCGCGGCGGCGTGCACGTCGGAGAAGCGCGCCCCGGGCTGTGCGGCGGCGATGCCCGCCTCCTGGGCCTCCAGCACCGCCTCGTAGACCTTGCGCTGCTCGGGCGAGAAGCGGCCGCTGACCGGCAGGGTGCGGGTGACGTCGGCGGTGTAGAGGCTGTCGAGCTCGACGCCGGCGTCCAGCAGCAGCAGGTCGCCCTCGCGCAGGTCGCCGTCATTGCGGATCCAGTGCAGCGTGTTGGCATGGTCCCCACTGGCGGCGATCGAGTCATAGCCCACCCCATTGCCGTGGTGGCGGGCGTGCAGGCCGAAGACGCCCTCCACCCAGCGCTCGCCGCGGCCGCGGCGCACCGCCTCGGGCAGGTCGCGCACGACGGCCTCGAAGCCGCGCGCGGTGGCCTGGCAGGCCTCGCGCATCTGTCCCTGCTCGAAGTCGTCCTTGACCAGGCGTATCGTCGACAGGTGGGTCTCCAGCTCCTGGTCGTCCTGCAGCTGGTCCTGCTGCTGGGTGCGCAGCTCGTCAACACGGCTGGCCACCTGCTCGTCGGCGGCGCGCAGCACCCGGATCCGGGTGCTGTCGGCATTCTTTCCCAGCGCGGCGTCGAGCTCGGAGACCGGTGCGCAGTCCAGCCCGGTCATGGCGCGCATCTCCTCGAGGCTCTCGCGCTGGCCCACCCACATCTCGCCATAGCGGGCGTCGGCGTAGAACTCGGGATCGGTGCGCGGGGCGCGGGGCTTGAAGTAGAGGGTCGAGTCGTGGCCCTGGTCGGTGGGCTCCAGCACGAGCACGGCGTCGGGTTCGCGGTCGCTGCCCAGGCCGGTCAGCCAGGCGAAGGCCGAGTGGGGACGGAAGACGTAGTCGCAGTCATTGCTGCGCACCTTGAGCCCGCCGGCGGGCACGACGATCCGCTCGCCGGGGAAGGCCTTGGAGAGTTCCTCGCGACGGGTCACGGCGGCCTCGCTGGCGGGCAGCCGTTCGGGAAGGGTGCTGTCATAGGGGGCCCAGTCGCGGGGGATGAAGTCGACGAAGGCCTCCGAGAAGGGGGTCTGGCGGTTGGGAAGCCTGGGCTGTTCGTCACTCATGTCATCTCCGTTCGTCCGGCCCCGGTCGGACGGTCGGCCGGGATGCCAGAGGCATTCTAGGCTTGCGCCCATGACCTCGCGTACCGAGCCGACCGCCAGCCTGCTCAGCCGGCTCTGTGACGAGGACCTCGCCCGGCTCGGGGTGCAGGACGAGGACCGTCCGGCCGTGCTCTCCTGGGCCGCAGAGGTCGCCACCGACGAGACCGACCTGGCGCGCGTCGAGCTCTTGGTCGAACGGCTGGCGGGGGTCATCGGCCATTCCGAGCGTTCGGCAGGGGTCTTCGAAGCCGTCGACGAGCAGCACCGTCTCGGTCGGGGCGTGCTTGCCGTGCTGGCATTGGTGCTGGCCGCTCCCGGCGTGCGGGAGGCCCTGGCGCGGCGGCAGATCGCGTCCGAGGTCATCGACGCCACGCTGGCCGACCTCGGCTGGCAGGTCCACAAGGACCGGCAGGTCAACGGCTCCACCGGCCTGCACAACCTGCAGTGGATGGCGATGGTCTGGGCCGGCCGCTTCCTCAAGCTCGGACGCCTGCAGTTCGAGCTGACCACCAGCGACGTGGGGATCCTCGAGACCGAAGTCCCGGCCCTGGCCATCCACATCGACCCGAGCGGGCCGCTGCACCCCGAGCTGGTCGACGACTCGCTGCGGCAGGCGACCCTGCTCTTCGAGGAACACTACCCGGAAGTGGGCCCGATCGACTGGTTCACCTGCACCTCCTGGCTGCTCGACCCGGGCATCGCCTGGCGCCTGGGCGAGGGCAATGTGGTGGACTTCGCGCGCCGCTTCGCGGTCTGGAAGGTCACCGAGTGCGATCGCGACGGCCTCTACTTCGGCTTCGACATCGAGCCCGACGAGCGGCCACTGGCCCAGCAGTGGGCCACGCTGGAGGCCCACAATCGGGTGCAGGAGGCCTTGCTGGCGCACTGGCGCGACGGTGAGCACGTGGTTCTGGCCTCGGGCCGTCTGCCGGTGATCAGCTCTGAGCTGAGTGAGCCCGCCGCCTGAGGCCTCGCGCTGTGTGGCGAGGGCTGGCAGGGTGAGGAGCATGACTGAGCTCTATCTCGTACGCCATGGTGAGACGGCCTGGAGCAGGTCCGGCCAGCACACCTCCGTCACCGACCTGGACCTGACCGAGCACGGGGTTGAGGAGGCCAGCCGGCTGCGCGAGCGCCTCGACCCGAGCGACTTCGGACTGGTGCTCACCAGCCCCCGGCTGCGGGCCCGGCGAACCGCCGAGCTGGCGGGCTTCGAGCAGCCCGAGGTCGACGAGAATCTGGCCGAGTGGTTCTACGGCGACTACGAGGGGATGACCAGCAACCAGATCCGCGAGCAGGTTCCGGGCTGGCGCATCTGGACGCACCCGATCCCGGGCGGGGAGACCCGCACCCAGGTGATCGACCGGCTCACCAAGGTGGTGCAGCGGGTGCAGGACTCCGGTGTGGACCGGGCGATCTGCTTCAGCCACGGCCACGCCTCGCGCGTCCTGGCCCTGTGCTGGCTGGGCATCGACGTCGCCCGCGGCCAGTCCTTCCCGCTGCAGACCGGCGCGGTCTGCGTGCTCGGCTACGAGAAGGAGTCGCCGGCGATCGTGCGCTGGAATGCCTGACGCGCGAGCCGGGAATGGGGCGGCTGTCCCGGTTGTTGTGCCAGACGTCGCCACCCGGCGCCCGCGAGGGCGCAGGGTCGGCATCCCAGTCACCACAGGAGGAAGACCATGTCAGCCATCTACACCGCCGAGGCACTCGCCACCGGCGCCGGCCGCAACGGCCACGTCCGCACCACCGACGGCCTGGTCGACACCGACCTCGCCATCCCGCGCGAGATGGGTGGCGCCGGCGGCGCTCCCAACCCCGAGCTGCTCTTCGCGGCCGGATACGCCGCCTGCTTCCACTCCGCGCTGCAGATGGTCGCGCGCGAGGCCAAGGCCGACCTGGGCGAGTCCAGCGTCGGGTCCCGGGTCGGCATCGGCCAGCTCGACGGCGGCGGCTTCGGGCTGAGCGTCGAGCTCGAGGTCGTCATCCCCGACCTGCCCCATGACCAGGCGCAGGCCCTGGCCGACAAGGCGCACCAGGTGTGCCCCTACAGCAATGCCACCCGTGGCAACATCGACGTCACCGTCACCGTCGTCGACGACTGATCACCCGACGCCGCGCGCCGGGGGCCAGGCAGGACTAGTCATAGCTCTCGGCGCGCAGCCGGCGCCCGGCCAGCAGCATGGTCGCCAGCCCGACGAGGCCGGCGGCCAGGATCACCATCGGGATCGGCCGCGAGGTGCCGTCCTCCAGGGCGCCCACCAACGGCGTCACGACGCCACCCATGGCGAACTGCGAGGCGCCCAGCAGGGCTGCGGCCGTGCCGGCTCGGGCCCCATGGCGGTGCAGTGCGACCGCCGGCGCATTGGGCAGCGACAGGCCGAGCCCGCACATCACCAGGAACATCGGCGCCAGGAAGCCGGCCAGCCCACCGACCTGCCACTGGGCCAGGGCCAGCATCAGCGCGGCGGCCAGCACGATCGTCGCCAGCCCCAGGGTGAGGGCGCGCACCGGACCGATGCGTCGCACCACGCGCGGGTTGGCCTGGGCTGCGAGGCTGAGGCCCACTGACATCGAGGCGAAGACCACCCCGAACAGCTGGGGGCTCAGCCCGAAGATGCCCTGCATCACGAAGGCCGAGCCGGAGACATAGGCGAACAGGCAGGTGAAGGCCATGGCTCCGGTCAGCGCCACCGCCACGAATCCCGGGTCGCTGAGCACCTGGCGGTAGGCGGCAAGGCTGGACGAGAGGCTACCCGGGATCCGCCGTTCGCTCGGGAGCGACTCCGGCAACTGGGAGCGCACCAGGAAGAGCACCAACAGGGCGATGACGCCCAGCACCACGAAGACGCCACGCCACGTGGTGAAGGTGAGCAGCCCGGAACCGATCAGCGGGGCCAGGATCGGTGCCAGCCCGGTGACCAGGGCCAGGCGGCTGAGCAGTTCGGCGGCCTTCATGCCACGAAAGAGGTCGCGCACGATCGCCTGGGAGGCGACGCCAACGGCCGCGCAGGCCAGGCCCTGCAGGAGTCGTCCGGCCAGCAGGACCCCGATCGACGGGGCGAGGCCGCACACGACACTGGCCACGACGTGCGTGCCCAGGCCCACCAGCAGGGGCTTGCGTCGCCCGATGGCGTCCGAGAGCGGCCCCCACGCGAGCTGTCCGAGCCCCATTCCCAGCATCATCGCGCTCAGGGTGAGCTGCGCCTGGCTGGTGGACGCGTCGAGCGTCTCGGCCAGGTGGGGCAGGGCCGGCAGGTAGGTGTCGATGGTCA
This sequence comes from Luteococcus sp., assembly GCF_043424415.1. Classification (NCBI taxonomy): domain Bacteria; kingdom Bacillati; phylum Actinomycetota; class Actinomycetes; order Propionibacteriales; family Propionibacteriaceae; genus Luteococcus; species Luteococcus sp. The sequence goes on from NZ_JBHWOO010000014.1 coordinate 8,931, forward strand.
TCGGGCCCAGTGCACCCATGGTGCCGAGCACCAGCACCAGGGTGCGGTACTGGCGGCGTGTCAGGGACTCCCCGGGTGTGGCGTCGTGCGGCAGGGCAGTGCTCATGGTCATCCTCGGGGTCGTCGTTCCCGCACCGGCGGGCACTGAACCCTACCGACCGGTCACCCATGGGGACGCTGAGAGCGCCCGGCCACCTGCCGCCCGTCACGCCCTGGCTGTGGGGTGGCGGGGTCAGCAGTGGGTAGGCTTCGTCCACGGGCAGTGCCAGGGGTGCCGCCCCGAGAACCAGCGGCTCGTCCGCGCACCACGAGGAGAAGACATGCTTGCCGAACCGGCTGACCAGCTGCGGTTGCTCGACCTTGCCGCCATCGACCTCCAGGTCAGCCAGCTGGAGCATCGTCGTCGCACCATTCCCGAACTGGCCACCATCAAGCAGCTGATGGGCCAGCGGGCCACCCTCGTCGAGGCCCAGGTCGCCGCGCAGACCAGGCTCTCCGACGCCGAGGCGGAGCAGAAGCGCATCGAGGACGACCTGAATCCGGCCCGCGAGCGGATGGTCCGCAACCAGAAGCGCGTCGACGATGGATCGGTCACCGATCCCAAGGCCCTGCGAGGCCTCACCGAGGAGATCGACCACCTCGGTGGACGCATCCGCAAGCTCGAGGACGACGAGCTCGACGCCATGCAGCTGGTGGAGGACCACGCCGCCGAGGTGAAGCGCATCGACACCGAGCGCAAAGAGCTGGAGTCCGAGATCCGCGAACTGATGGCCCACCGCGACCAGACGATGGCCACCATCGACGCCGAGCTCTCCGAGCGCAAGGGCGAGCGCGAGGCGACGGCCCGCCTGCTGCCCGAGGCGCTGCTCAAGACCTACCAGCGCATCACCGAGCGCCTCGGCACCGGCGCCGCCGAGCTCCAGGGCCGCCGCTGCACCGGCTGCCAGCTCGAGGCCAATGCCGCCGACCTGCGCCGCTATGCCGCGGCGAAGCCCGAGGAGGTGCTGCGCTGCGAGGAGTGCGACCGCATCCTCGTGCGCACCAAGGCCTCCCTGCTGCCCAGCTGACCCGGGACCGCCGGTTCCAGGTTTCCCCCGACGAACAGGAGCGACGATGCCAGCACGCCAGATCACTGCCAGGGCCCAGGCGCCCGAACCGATCCAGGCCGGCATCGCCGCCCTGCGCGCCGAGCTGGAAGTGCCCGACGACTTCAGCCCGGAGGTGGTCGCGGCCGCCGAGCAGGCAGCGGCGCACGGCGTCGACGAGGCCCGCTGGCAGCTGGGGGAGCGCGTCGACCGCACCGACCTCGACTTCGTCACCATCGACCCCGAGGGCTCCAAGGACCTCGACCAGGCGATGTGCCTGGAGCGCCTGACGGACGGATTCCTCGTCTGGTACGCCATCGCCGACGTCGCCGCCTGGGTGGAACCCGGTGGGGCTGTTGACCTGGAGGCCCACCGGCGTGGCCAGACCTTCTACGCCCCTGCCGAGCGGGCACCCCTGCACCCGGCCGTCCTGAGCGAGGGGGCTGCCAGCCTGCTGGCCGACGGCAGGCCGCGGCCTGCCCTGCTGTGGCGCATCGAGCTCGACGCCGCCGGCGCCCAGCGTGCCGCCAGCGTGCAGCGTGCCCTGGTGCGCAGCCGGGAACAGCTCACCTATGCCGGCGTGCAGGCCCAGCTCGATGCGGGCACCGCGCCCGAGTGGGTGGGGCTGCTGCGCGAGATCGGCCAGCTGCGCGAGCAGCAGGAGGTGGAGCGTGGGGGTGTCTCGCTGAACCTGCCCGAGCAGGAGATCGTCAGCGACGAGGACGGCTGGCACACCGAGTTCCGCTGCCCGCTGCCCATCGAGGGCTGGAATGCCCAGGTCTCGCTGCTCACCGGCATGGCCGCCGCCTCGATCATGCTCCAGGCCCAGACGGGCATCCTGCGCACCCTGCCGCCAGCCCAGCAGCGCGACGTGGAAAGGCTGCGGGGGATCGCCCGCGGCCTGCGCATCGACTGGCCCGAGCAGATGGGCTATCCCGACTTCGTGCGCTCCCTCGACGTCACCCGACCCACCCATCTGGCGATGATGACCAGTTGCACGCGACTCTTCCGCGGCGCCGCCTACACGGTGCTCGGCCAGGCCGACCAGGACGGCGAGGCACCTTCCGGCGATGCGCTGAAGCACAATGCGCTGGCCGCCCACTATGCCCACTGCACCGCGCCGCTTCGTCGCCTGGTGGACCGCTATGTGGGAGAGATCTGCGTGCACCTGTGCAACCAGACCGAGATCCCGCAGTGGGTGCTCGACGCGCTGCCCACCCTGCCCGACGAGATGCGCGAGAGCGACTCGCGGGCCAAGAAGTTCGAGCGCGGCATCGTCGACCTCACCGAGGCGCTGGTGCTCAGCTCCCACACCGGCCGCCGGCTGGAGGGCGTGGTGGTCGACCACGACCCCAAGAAGGACCAGGGCACCATCTCCATCGCCGAGCCGGCCGTCGAGGCGCGCTTCCAGATGCCGGGTGTCGCCCTGGGCCAGGAGGTGGCCGTCGAGGTGGACTCGGTGGACCTGCTCAAGGGCGTGGTCACCTTCCGGCCCGCGGCGTCGTAGACTTCCGGATGGACGAGTTCGCCGGGTGACCGCTGCGCCGCGCTCCTCGGGGCTGGCGTTGAGGAAAGTCCGGACTCCACAGGGCAGGGTGGTCGGCAACACCGACCCGGAGTGATCCGCGGGACAGTGCCACAGAGAACAGACCGCCAGCGCCGCACTTCTTCGTGAAGTGTTGCTGGTAAGGGTGAAACGGTGGTGCAAGAGACCACCGGCGCCCCAGGTGACTGGGGCGGCCAGGCAAACCCCACCCGGAGCAAGACCAAGAAGACCCCTCGGGGTCGCGGACGTGATCGAGGGCTGCCCGCCCGAGCGTCCGGGTAGGTCGCACGACGCGCACGCGTCGAAGGCGTCTGGCAACAGGCGTCGCAGATGGATGGTCACCCACCGCGGGTCTTCCGCGGGGACAGAATCCGGCTTACAGGCGAACTCGTCCCACCCCACCCGCCTTGAGCCGTTTGCTCCGCGGGTCAGGCCGTAGCGAACTCCTGGACCAAGTCAGCCGTCGATTCGAAGTACCGGCGATGGGTTCGGTGCAGGTCATCGATCGAACGGGCGCCCAGCAGCACCACCTCGACGGACCGGCGGTCCGCATGACGACTCTCGAGGTCAAGCCGACGGGAGACAGCCATGTCGACGTCGGCAAAGCTTTCCTCGTGGAGCAGCTCGGCATTCACACGGTCGTAGGCAAGGACAAAGTGGGTCGTCACGTCAGGGGCCTCCCTTCAAGAATCTTGCCCCGTTCACCCAGCGTACCCTCCAGAGCTGTGACGGCTTGGAGATAAGAGTCTCTGGCCCGCTGGTGCTGAGCGCTGGCGTGCTCATAGGAGAGGCGCGCCTTCGCCAGAGCCGCCTCCGATACGGCCATCCCCTGTCGGATGGCCGTGGCCGCTTCAGGAGCGCATGGTCCGAGAAGCAAGGATCTCTGGTGGGGGGTCTGGGCCTCTGCGGCACCGAGCGTGGCGTCCGTCGCCAGGAGCGAGCTTCGGGTCTGCTCCACCAGGACCAAAGCGCGTTCGACGCTTTCGCCGATGCGGCCGGTTCGCCAGAGGAGTTCCAAGAACTCTGCCCGAGTGCCGCCCGCTCCGTCCCGGAACGGGGCGCAGGGGTTCTGCAACGGTTCCCCATATCGGGGCTCCCGCCCCCACGCATCGCACACGCTCTCGAACAGTTCCGCCCACCGGTGCTGGGTCAGCGTCCGGACCTGGATCTCACAGCGAAACCACCCTTGACGCGCGATGACATGCACCGCCCGGTAACCGTGGCTGGGGCCCGGTGGCAGTTCATCCCAATGCTGATCCTCTACCAGAGCCGGCGAACACTCCACACCGGCGCCGACCTGTTGACCGACAAGCAACAACGCCGCCTGGACGCCCTGTTCGCTGATGCCCGCCACGTCGAAGTCGAGGCCACCCGGGGGCGTCTACCAGCGCATGATCTCGGCTTACCGCACCAAGCCCAGAGCGGAGGGCAAGAAGGTCATGACCCGGCTGATCGAGGCGATCGGCACCGCTGTCCCCGCCAGCCTGGTCGAGGTCGCCAAGCTGCGCCGCACCCTGACCAAGCGACGCGACGACATCCTCGCCTTCTTCGACCACCACCGTTCCAGCAACGGACCCACCGCAGCGATCAACGCACCGCCTCGAACACCTACGCGGCACCGCCCTGGGCTTCCGCAACCTCACCCACTACATCGCCAGATCACTACTCGAGGCCGGCGGGTTCAGACCAGATCTACACCCTGGATTGTGAAGAGCCCCTATCTGGGACTAGCTTGTGACGCATGGGGGAAGTAAGGTCTTCCTCCCTGTGGCAAGGAGGCCATCGTATGAGGAATAAGCTCAGAAATGTGGGTTTGGGGATGCTGTCGCTCGGATGCGTTGTGGTGCCCCAGCTCATCGCCCCTCAGGCAGCTGAAGCAGTTCCCTACGGCTGTCACTACGAGATCAATGGACGTGATGTGATCGGAACGTGCAGCAAGGGTTCGGGACAGTTCCGGCTTCGACTCGACTGCAGTCATGCCCCGGATGGCTACTCCAACTGGACCAATGCCGGGAAGCAGGCGACTGCTCGTTGTTTGGCCGGGATGCCCTTCGGGATCTCGTTCGAGACTCACTGACTGAGTGGAGCTGGGGTCTTCAGGAAGAAGGCCCCAGCTCCACCTCTGCCAGCAGCCAAACTCTCAACTGTGATTCGAAGGATGGATGACGACATTGGTGTTGACGCTTTCGGGAGTCTCGGTTCGCTACGGCAGGCGTAGTGCGGTGTCAGAGGTGTCGTGGGACTTGGGTGTGGGCTTCCACGCTCTGCTTGGTCCCAACGGTGCTGGAAAGACGTCGCTGTTGAGAGCAATCAGTACCTTGCAGCCGGTCAAGGCAGGCACTGTCGCGTTGGACGGAAACCCTGTCCGGCAGGTACGGCAACGGCTCGGCTTCCTCCCACAAGAGAACTTGGGAAGATCTCGTTTCACAGTGCAGGAACATCTCGCCTACATGTGTTGGCTGCGCCAGTTACCTTCAGTCGACGTCGCGGGTGAGGTGGAGCGGGTCCTGGACTTGGTGGACTTGGCTGATCGGTGTGGTGACCGGATTTCCTCGTTGTCCGGCGGCATGCGTCGCCGGGTGGGGATCGGGTCGGCCTTGGTGGGTAATCCCTCCCTGGTGGTGCTTGACGAGCCCTCCGCAGGGTTGGATGTGGCGCAACGTGAGTCCCTCACAAGGGTGCTAGATCGTGTCTCGGAGGATGCGATTGTCCTCGTCTCCACCCACATCGTGGAGGATGTGCTCGAGCATGCCGACAGTTTAACGGTGATGGACAAGGGTCGTTTCTTGTTCAGTGGGCCTTTTGAGCAATTCACGTCGTCTCGTGATCTGGCAGCGGTGCGAGATCGATACATGGCGATGGTGTCCCAGTGAAGTCGGGGCTGCTGTTGTGGCTACGTCACCATGGAGTGCCTGGCTGTGTGACATTTTCTGTGGCCGCGACTCTGGTCATGCGGGCACTGGTGGGGCTGGCTACTGCCGAGGGTGGAGATATCGAGGTAGGGCCCTTGTGGGTGTCCACTGCCGCTAGTCTCCCGTTGCTGTTCATGTTCGTCCACGAGACTGACGTGGACCGCGCTTCACCTCGATCCTTGGCCCTGAGGAGAGGCATCCTGCTGAGTATCGCGGGGGCGGTGACTGGGGTGTTGTCTCTGGCCTGCTTCCCGCAGGACATGACCGGCCTGGGATTCATCGCAACCTGGCGCAACTGCCTCGGCTTGGTCGGGCTCGGACTGCTGGGAATGGGTCTGGTTGGCCCCTCGGCGATCTGGGTGGCACCAACGCTGGTGGCGATCATGTCCATGATGTTTGCTTGGCCGTGGAAGCCAGCGCTCCATCACGGCATCTGGGGCGCCCTGCGGGCGCCGGGTAACCTCACTTTCGCCACGACTGGTGTCCCGAACCTAAGTATCCCCTTATGCCTGAGCATTGCAGCGGCGGGGGTTGTGACGTACCTGCGTGGCTGCACGCTCAGTGAATCGAGAAACAGCACCGCATCTATCATCGGTTCCCGCGTTGGGGCCAGCGCATCAGCGCCTCGCTGGCAGGCCGGACTGGGGCGAGCGTCGCTGCAGACACCACTGATGACGCTCGGGGCGATCGTGTGTGCTGCCGTCCTCTGGGGCGACATCGGCAAATGGGGCGGGAGTCCACGGCTGCTGTTCACCAAGGTGATTCCCAGCGTCTTCTTCTTCCTGATACCCATCGGTGCCGTGGTCGGTGTCATCTGCGGTCAAGCTCGCTGGCGCAGCGGCCTGAATATCTGGCAATCCCTGTCGTCACGTAGCAATCGCGAGTTGTTGGCTCGTGCTTCCTGCCGGGCCATGCTAATCACTTTGGTGGCCCTCAGTGTGCCGGCGCTGGTCTTGTCCCTCGTCGCTGCGGTCAGCCTTGCCGGGCACGTGCCGAATTCCTTGGTCGCTACTGAACTCGTGACCAGTCTGCCGCCCACCTTGGTGGTGATCGCAGGAGCGATGGTCCTGGCCGCGGCAGGAACCATGCTCGGGTGGTGCTCTGGAAGGATCTGGCTCGCACCACTCGGGCTCATCCTGGCTCTGGCGCTGATGATTGCGATACCCCTCGACATTTCCCGAGGACCCAACCCCGACAACCACTGGGCCGACAGGTACGGCTATACCAGCTGCACCACGAGCCCAAGCCATCGCGTGAGGGTGTGCTCAACCCCGCCCAACAGTGCCTATCTACCCGCCGCTGCCGCGAGGATTGACGAGATCTACACCCAGTCCCCAGCCCCGAAAAGCCTGCCCCGCATCATTCATCTGGAATCACAAGGAACCCTGGGAAAGCAACCGCCAGGCACCATCTCCACACCTACCATCGGGATAGGCAGGGACCGAGGAATGCGGCCTCCCAACATCCTGTCGGGAGCCATCGCAGAATCCCTCGTCTACTCAACGCAGGCATGGTGCCCCGGCACACAATTGACAGACATCCAAATCATCTACGCTCAGCAACCACCAGAACAAACCCTTTCGATGAACAAGACGATTCAACTTCTGGACGAATGCAGACAGTGAATCGAGGGGCTGACTGTTCTTGACCACGAGCCGGCCCTCATGGCGCAATTCCGCTTCGGTGATGGCCAACCCCGCAGAGATGCTGCGTGAACTCGCCCCCGACCAGCAGCTACACCTCGTGGCCATGGCGGAGTCGTGTCAACCTGCACCACCACTCGAAAGTGAGCAAGTCAGCGGAGGAGGCACACAGGGGAGGGCTGCCCCGGGTTTGGGGCTGCTCGGCGAGCCACGTCTTGAAGGCCTGCTTCGAACGACCCTCGACCATCGCCAACAACCGGCTCGGGCCCGTGCCGGTGGAGACCACCGTGAGGTCAATGACCACGGTCACGTACTTGTCGCCGCGGCGGGTTTGACGGCTCTTCACAATCCAGGGTGTAGATCGGGTCTGAACCCACCGGCTTCAAGCAGGGACCTCGTGATGTAGTGGGTGAGGTTGCGGAAGCCGAGAGCGGTGCCTCGGAGGTGTTCGAGCCGGTGCGTTGATCGCCTCGGTGGGGCCGTTGCTCGAGCCGGTGTGGTCGAAGAAGGCGAGGATGTCGTCGCGTCGCTTGGCCAGGGTGCGGCCGAGCTTGCAGACCTCGACCAGGCGGGTGGGAACCGCTGATCCGATCGAGTCGATCAGTCTGGCCAGGGCCTTCTTGCCGTCGCTGCGGGCCTTGGTGCGGTATGCCGTGATCATGGCCTGGTAGACGCCCCAAGTGGCCTCGACCTCAACGTGCCGGTCATCAGCGAACAGGGCATTCAGGCGGCGTTGTTGCTTGTCAGTGAGTAGATCAGCGCCGGTGTGAAGCGTTCGCCGTGCTTGGTAGAGCGGATGGTGCTTGCGCCCCCGACTGCCGTGCAGCGAGACCTGGACCCGCCTGCGGCACACATCCAGAGCATCCCCAGCGAGCCGGATGACATGGAAGGGATCCATCACCGTGGCAACTTTCGGCAGTTCTTCGGCGGCGGCAGTCTTGAAGCCGGTGAACCCGTCCATCGCGACGATCTTCACTCCGTCTGTCCAGGTCTGGGGCTGCTCGGCGAGCCACGTCTTGAACGCCTGCTTCGAACGCCCCTCGACCATCGCCAACAACCGCGACGCTCCGGTCCCGGTGCTGACGGGGGTCAGGTCGATGACCACGGTGACGTACTTGTCGCCGCGGCGGGTGTGGCGCCACACGTGCTCGTCGACGCCCACGACGCTCACGCCATCGAGGCGGCCGGGGGAGTCGATGAGCATCCGCTGGCCTTCGGCGAGGACGGCGTCGTTGGCGGTGTTCCACGCCACCCCGAGCGCGGCCGCGATGCGCGTCATGGACAGGTGGTTGACCACCAGCGCTTCCAGCGCCCATCGCAACGCAGCTCGTGACAAGCAGGAACGCGGCGACGCTGCGCGGGTGAGGTCCTGGCGCCAGACATGCCCGCAGCCGGTGCACTGGTAGCGGCGCAGCCGAACCTGGAGGGTGGTGGGGCGCCAACCGAACGGGATGTGCGCCAACTCTCGCACGACACTGTCACGCGGCTGGCCGTGGCAGCCGCAGCGGTGGCACCAGTGATCAGGCTGGACCGGGCGACACGCCAGGACGGCGCGCTTGCCGGTGAGGTGCTGACCGGTGACGGCCAGGCC
>NZ_JBHWOO010000015.1:0-5464 GCF_043424415.1 Luteococcus sp.
CAGCGGCTGGACCTGCGGGTGCAGCTCTCTCCAGGCCTGGCTGAGTGCCTGCTCGAGGGCCTCGGCCGGCTGGGCGCCGGAGATGCCGTACTTGTTGGCCAGCACGAAGAAGGGCACGCCCTGGATGCCGAGGTGGCCGGCGAGGTTGATGTCGTTCTGGACGGTCTGGTCGAGTTTCTCGGCCACGGGGCCGTCGCCGACGGCAGTGCGAGCGGCATCCTCCTCGAGGCCCGCCTCGACGGCCAGCCGCACCAACACCTCCGGATCGCCGGTGGACTCCCCGTCGGTGAAGTGGGCCTTGAGCAGCGCCATCTTCAGCCGGTGCATCGTGTCGCCCTGCTGGTCCTCGACGCGCGCGGCATGCAAGAGCCGATGGGCCCGGCGACTGTTCGCCACCTGCACGCGATCGAAGTCCAGCACGAGGCCCTCGGTGGCGCCGGCGGCGCGCACCTGCTCGAACATCTGCTCCACCTGGGCCTTCGGCATCTGCTTGCTGGTAGCCAGGTAGTCGGCTTCGGTTCCGGCGAAGGTATCGGGAAGCGACGGGTCCAGCTGGTAGCTGTGCAGACGCACGCTCACCTCGTCGCGGTGCTCGAAGCCATCGAGTGCCTTCTGGAAACGGGTGAGCCCGATGAAGCACCACGGGCACGCAATGTCGGACCAGGTGTCGATCTCCATGCCCGCACAACCCTTTGGTGGCCGTCGTTGTTCCCGACAGGCTCAGCTGACCATGGCGGTCTATCCTTCTCATGTGGCTAACGATCGTTAGCCTCTGTGGAGGGGAGTCCGATGGACACGAGGGAACGGCTGGTCCGGGCAGCGCAGGAGTCCTTCGCCGTGCGCGGCTACGATGCGACGTCGATCCGCCGGCTGGCGCAGGTCGTCGGGATCAAGGAGAGTTCGGTCTACAAGCACTTCCGCAGCAAGGAGGAGATCCTGGCTGCAGTCCTGGACCGAGCGCGCGACCAGATGGAAAGCACCGCCGCTGGCCTGCAGGTCTCCTTCACCGATCCGACGCGGGCGGCCGACCAGCTGGCCGGGTTGGGCTCGGATTCCCTGCTGCATGTGGCCCAGGCCCTGATGGACGCGTGGCTGCATGATCCCGACGTGGTCGTGGCACGCCGGGTGCTCACCCTGGAGCAGTACCGCACACCCGAGGTCGGGCGACGACTGCGGGACTGGATGGTCAACGATGCCGTCGCCCACCAGAGCATCCTCTTCGCCGCGCTGATGGAGCAGGGGCTCTTCCTTGCGGCCGATCCCCGGGCTGTCGCCTTGGCCTTCTGGGGCCCCGTGCTCGCGATCCTCATCGCCGCGGAGGCCGGCGACGAGGAGTTGGCCCGTGAACGGTTGCGGCTCCACGTCGAGCACTTCACCACGACCCACGTCGTCGAAAGGGCAGCATCATGAGGATCCCAGCCACACTCCATCTGGGCCTGGCCGTCTTCCAGGCGCTGTCGACGGTGCTCGGTGTCGTCACCCTGCTGTTCACCCCCCAGGCCTATGAGTTCATGCTCCGGGACACGATCTTCGCGGGTCAGTACGTCCTGGCGGCACTCCTGCTCGGTGGGATCGTCGGCGGAGCACAGTGGGCGGCCGTTGCCCTGCACGTGCGTCGTTCCGACTGGTGGTTGCTCGGACACTGTGCCGCCGGCGTGGTCATGGTCGGCTGGATCGTCGGCGAATGCCTGGTGCTGGACTCCTTCATCTGGCCGCACGCAGTGTGGGGAGGTCTGGGGCTCACCCAGATCCTGGCGGTCACCCTCGCGCTCGACGTCCTGGGACGGCATCCCCGTCGGGGCACATTGAGGCGGAAAAGTGCGCATTGAGGCCAGTGGGAACACCTCAATGTGAACCGAAGGGTCTCAATCTGCGCCGAGGTCGTGGCGGGGGAGCAGGTCTCGGCTGCCGGCAAGGATGGGCGCCATCTCCTCGATCTGCTCTGCGTTGAACTTCTTGACGCGGGCCTGCACCCAGCGGTGCTTCACGTCGAGGCGCCGCACACGGTTGTCGTGGAGGTAGGCCATCAGGCGTGGGGTCGTGACACCGTGCCCAACCTGCTGGTTTCCGGCCCGAACCTCGAAGTCGTCGTCGAAGTCCAACCACTCGGTGTGCACATTGCCCCGATCGACCAGCGGCTTGCGTGCATAGTGCACATGGTCCGGCACCGGCCTCAGGGTGGGGACCAGCACGACGCCTCCCGTCGCGGTCTCGAGTGCGACGAAGCCCACGCCGTCGACGGTTCCGGTCACCTGCCGGCCAACCATGGTGTTGGGCCACGCGTCCCACAGGTGGAAGAGGATCTCCTGCCCGGGTGGGCCGACGTGCCACCCGCGACGGACGAATTCGCTGGGCAGCACCTTATCGGGAAGGATCGGTTCGGGGGTCACGAAGTCATCCAGGAGCCCCAGGTCCAGACGTTCCTGAACCAGGGTGTTGAATGCGCGCAGTGTGGCCGCTCGCTCGTTGTTGCGGCGCGATGACACGGAGAAACCGGTCATCACCCGACGCCCGTCGATCCACACGGTGAGGGGGTCTCGCTTGCTGGTGTGCTCGACGAGCCAGGCCCACAGCTCGTCGTCCAGCGGCGCCTTGGCAAAGCGCGGTTCTGCTGCGAAGACGCGCCAGAGGCGCCCGTCATAGGGGTCATCCTCGGCTGGGACGGGCAGATCCATCTGTGGGCACCCGGTCACCTCGGAGATCGGGTGGAAGAAGTCCTCGCCCACGAGCATCGGCATCAGCGGCACTGTCAGCTCACACGCCAGGAACCACGCCAACACCTCTTCCTGGACAGCACCTGCGGGTACCTCCGCCGCGCTGAGTGGGCCGCGCATCCGGTAGACCGTGGGTGTGGTGGTCTGGTCGATGGCGGAGATACAGAGTCCCAGAGCGCGGTACCTGGGCATGGTCGTGCCCAGACGAGTGTTGTCCCACCTCTCCCGCCAGACCAGCTCGGGCGCCTTCGGCCCCCGTCTCGACCACCACCCCATGGGCTCGAAGCTACCGCATCGTATTGAGGCTCCCGCCGGACTCAGCGATGTGCCGCCAGCAGCTCGCCGAGGGTCATCGCGTCACGGGCCTCCAGGTCCTTGACCTGCTTGCGGCAGCTGAAGCCGTCGGCCAGCACGATCGCATCGGGGTGCTTGTGCAGGGCGGGCAGCAGGTCGTGCTCGGCCACCTTCACGCTCACCTCGTAGTGACCCTTCTCGACGCCGAAGTTGCCGGCCAGACCACAGCAGCCGCCCAGCGTGATGACCTCGGCGCCGGTCCGCTCCAGGATGGCGGCATCGGCGGCCCAGCCCAGCACCGACGCATGGTGGCAGTGCGGCTGCGCGATGACGGTGTGCCCCGAAAGGTCCGGGAGCTCCAGGTCCTCGACGGTGGACAGCAGCTCCGCCAGCGTGTGGATGCCGTCTGCCACCGGCTGCACCCGCTCGTCGCCGTGCAGCAATTCCTTGGCGTCGCTGCGCCACACGGCCATGCAGCTGGGCTCCAGCCCGACGATCGGGATCCCCGCCTCGACGATCGGATGGAGGATGTCCAGCGCATTGCGGAGCTGCTTGCGCGCGCCGTCGAGCTGTCCGGTGGTGATCCAGGTCAGACCGCAGCAGGCATTCTCCTGCAGCACCCGCGGCTCGAAACCGGCGCGGACCAGCGTCTGCACCAGCCCGGCGAGCTGGTTGCCGACGAAGGCATCGGTGAAGGAGTCCACCCAGATGACGCACTCCTTGCGAAGGGCCTCGACAGGCTCGGCCACCGCGGTCGCCTCGGGCTTCTCGTAGGGGCTGGGTGTCGTGTCGCCGGTGTGCTGGGTGGCCTCGACGGGCTCAGCCATCGTGGTTGGTTTGCTATCGGCCAGCGTGGTGGGGTTGGGCTCGGCCATCGTCCCCTCGACAAGCTCGGGGAGCGTGGTGAACTGCTTGCGGGCACTGCCGGCAACGCGGAACTCGGGCATCGGGCGACGCTGGTCCACCCCGGCGGCCCAGCGGATCAGGTGCTTGGTGCCGGGCAACTGGGTGCCCAGGTTGGCGATGGCACCCACCCCGGGAACCTTGGTCACCAACCGGCCCCAGCGCGGCAACCAGCCCAGCGCGTAGTGGCTCATCGGACGAAGCCGTCCCTTGTAGCTCTCGTACAGCACCCGCGACTTGTAGGAGGGCATGTCGATCCCCGTCGGGCAGTCCGACGAGCAGCCCTTGCAGCTCAGGCAGAGGTCCAGCGCCTCGTGCACCTCCGGGGACCGCCACCCCTGGCTGACCAGCGAACCGTTGACCATCTCCTGCAGCACGCGCGCCCGGCCACGGGTGGCGTCCTTCTCGTTGCGGGTCGCCTGGAAGGAGGGGCACATCACGCCGCCACCGGCGGTGGAGTCGGCCAGGCACTTGCCGACGCCGGTGCACTGGTGCACGGCGGTCACGAAGTCCGGGTCCTCCAGGCGTAGCGGGGAGTTGATGGTCGCGGCGACGCGGATGTCCGCCTCGACGGGAACCGGATCGACGAGCACGCCCGGGTTGAGCAGGTTCTTCGGGTCGAAGAGCTGCTTGACCTGCCCGAACAGGCCGATCGCCTCGGGGGAGTACATGGCCGGCAGCAGCGCCGAGCGGGCCCGTCCGTCGCCGTGCTCGCCGCTCATCGAGCCGCCGTGGCTGGCAGCGAGCCGGGCGGCCTCCTCGACGAAGCGGCGGTAGGCGGCCGGCCCCCCGGGCCGGTCCAGCGGGAAGTCGATGCGGCAGTGGACGCAGCCGTCACCGAAGTGGCCATAGGGCAGGCCCTGCAGGCCGTGCTCGGTCAGCAGCGCGTCGAAGTCGCGCAGGTAGTCGCCCAGCCGCTCGGGCGGCACCGCGGCATCCTCCCAGCCGGCATAGGCCGGGTTCTCCAGGCTCACCCCGGCCAGGCCGGCACCGTCGGCGCGGATCTTCCACAGCTGCGCCGCCAGGGCCGGGTCGTCGACCACCCAGCCCTCGAGCGCATGGCAGGCATCCACCAGCGCCTGGCAACGGGCGCGCACCTCGTCACGGTCCTCACCAACCAGCTCGACGAAGACCCAGCCGTCGCCGCGGGGCAGCGCGGGCAGGGCGGAGCTGCCGTGCTGGCGCTCCACCACCTCGTAGATACGACGGTCCATGCCCTCGCAGGCCACAGGGGAGTGCTTGAGGATGGTGGGCATCTCGTCGGCGGCCTCCGGCATCGACGGATAACCCAGCGCCACCATCATGCTCACCGGGGCGTCGGCCACCAGTCGCACCGTCGCCGACGTGATGACGCCCAGCGTCCCCTCGGTGCCGCTGAAGAACTTGGCGACGTCGAAGCCCTTCTCGGGCAGCAGGTGTTCCAGCGAGTAGCCGGAGACCTGCCGGCTGAAGTGCCCGAACTCGGTGCGGATGGTGCCCAGGTTGGCGGCGACGAGGTCCCGCAGCGCCGGCAGGGGAGCGGCGTCGGAGCCGCCGGTGCCCAGCCGGAGGAG
>NZ_JBHWOO010000016.1:0-18604 GCF_043424415.1 Luteococcus sp.
GCCCAGCCCCTGGTCGATGTGCTGGCGGCGTGCGTCCTGTCCGACCGTGACGTCACCGATCTCGGAGTTCCAGATGGTGTTGTTCACCACGCGCACCTTCTCCGCGTCGAACAGGGCGATGCCGCGACGGGTGCCCGAGACGACGTTGTCGGCGACGACGCCCGAGCTGCTCAGCTCGAGCAGCACGCCGGCCCAGCCGGACTGGTCGGAGTTGACGATCCGGTTGCGGGTGACGGTGATGCCCACGCAGGACTCGTCGGTCCAGATGCCGGTGCTGCGGTAGTTCTCGGAGATGTCGTTGTTGTCGAACAGCACATTGCGCGAGGAGACCACCTTGATGCCGGCCGAGGCCGGCAAGGCGTTGAAGCCCTGGGTGTTGTTCTGGGTGATGACCGAGTTGGTCACCTTGCCGTTGTCGAACATGTTGCCGCCGATGCCGGCCAGGCCGGTGCGACGGATGGTCACGTGGTCGATGTGGCCCGAGCCGTTCTTGCCGTCCGAGGTCATCGTGATGCCGACGCCGGCGACGTCCTCGATGGTGACGTTCTCCACCTTGACGCGCTCACGGGCGTTGAAGACCACGCCCAGGCGCCAGATGGCATTGGCGTGGCGACGGATGCCGAAGCCACGCAGGGTGACGTCGGGCGAGCCGATGGTGAACTGGCGGTCGCGGTTGCTGGCGCGCAGCTCGTGGCCCGAGGGGTTGGAGCCGATCACCAGCTGCTTGTTGCCGGGGTCGACGGCGAACTGGCCCTCCTTGACGCCCGAGCCCAGCGAGACCTGCTTGAGCTGCTTGCCGTCCAGGAAGACCTGGTCGGGCCAGGCGGCCAGCGGGTTGGCCGGGTCGATGAAGGAGGCGTCGTTGCGGCCCTTGGTGTGCGAGGCGGAGTGGTCCCAGAAGGTGGTCCACGGGGCGCGCCAGGTGGTGCCGGACTGGCTCCAGCCGGTGACCGGGATCGAGCCGTCGAGCCAGACGGCCTCGCCGGCCTGGTTCTGGATGGTGACCTTCTTGTAGATCTCCACCTCGGGCTGGTTGTAGACGCCGCCACGGATCACGACGGTGCCGCCGGCCGGGGCCGCGACGACGGCGGCCTGGATGTTGCGCTTCGGGGCGGCCTGGGTGCCGGGATTGGAGTCATTGCCGTTGGTGGCGACGAAGATGGCGCCGGCCGGGTTGGGGTAGCTGGCCTGGCCGACCGGCACCGAGCCGCGCGAGCCGGTGGCCGCGACGGTGGGTGCGGGTGCCGGTGCCGGGGCGGGACTCTTCGTGGCCGTCGCGGTGGCGGTGGGCGTGGGCTTGGGGCTGGTGGTGGCGGTGGGTGCCGGGGCGGGCACGCCGGTGCTGTCGGGCACGTCGATGCGCTCCAGCGAGGTGGCGGTGAACTGCTTCACCTGCACGGGAACGGTGCCGGCGGCGGCAACGACGGCCATGCCGGCCTGGCCTGCGGTGGTGATGCGACGCTCCGAGCTGTCCACGGAGGTCACCTGCGAGCCGGGCTGCTCGGTGCCGTCGGCCCAGACGGTGCCCTGGATGCGCACCGGGTTGCTGCCGCTGACCACCATGCGCAGGCGCAGGGTGGCGCCGGGGCGGGCCAGGTCATTGACCACGGCGCTGCCGGCGATGGCAGTGTCGCCGCCGCCGGTGCGGTCGGCGCTGAGTCCGATGCGGCCATTGCCGTGGATGCGGAACCACATCCGGTAGCTGCGGTTGGTGCCGACCTCCTCACGGGCGGTCAGCGCCACCATGGTGCTGTCGTCCTTGCCCAGCTGCGGCACGGTGATGGTCTGCTCCACCACGACGTCCGCGGAGCCGGGGGCAGGCAGGCTGGCGTCGAGCACCTGGCCGGGCTGGCCGGCGAAGGTGGCCTGGCCGTCGGCCACGCGCACCGTCTCCGGACCCTTCACGACATTCCATGCCCCGGTGCTGCCGGAGCCCAGGCCGCTGGTGGTGCGGTCGAAGGAGTCGCTGGCCAGGGTGGTGCCCGTCGCGTGTGCGGTCTGGGGGAGGCAGTACATGGTGGGTAGTGCCACCGTGGTGGCGAGGGCAGCGCCGAGGGCGCCCCGGGTCAGGCGTACAGCCGTCATGGATGGTCACTTTCGTGTGGGGTGGAAGGGCCCGCGATCTCATCAGGTTGTGAATTCGCTGAGTCTTTCCCAAGGATACCTCAGGAACTCGCGATTTCTGGTGATCTGCTGGCGATTGCTTGCATTGAAGGAATCGCCAACCTTGGACCCAGCTGAAGCCGGGGCGACGCGCACCCTTGAGGGGGGCTATCGTCGATGGGCTGGCTCACAGTGGGAGCCGGCAGGTGCTTCACGACAACGGGGGAATTCAGCAGTGCGCAAGGGATATGTGATCTCCACCTTCGACATGGTCAATGTCGCCGACCTGGACCTGCTCGACCAGGTCCAGCAGGCCTGCGACGAGGTGACCGTCGTGGTGCTCGGCGACGACTACGCCGAGCGACTGCACGGCCGCGCTCCAGTGATCCCCGAGGACGAGCGGCACGGGCTGGTGTCGGCACTGCGCTCCACCGACGAGGTGGTCCTGTGCCAGCAGGAGGACCAGCTGCCCCGCCGTGGTGGACCGGACGCCACCCTCTACAGTGACGAGCAGGCCCTGGTCGGGAAGGTCGATGTGGTGCTCACTCCCACCCGACGCTCCGCCAGCAGCCAGCTGCGCAATGCCCTGAACCACCAGGCCCTGAACCACCAGGCCCACACCACCAGCCGCTCCAACGACGAGGACCTCTCGGCATGAGTGACAAGAGTTTCGGCAATTCCCTACGCCAGCTCAAGCAGGCCCAGAAGAGCAATACCGGCGCCCCGCTCTACTCGGTGCTGGTGAACCGGCCGATGGGCCGTGTCTTCGCCGCCCTGGCCCACCAGCTCAACATGGACCCCAACCAGGTGACGGCCGTCAGCGCCCTGTTCACCTTCACCGGGGTCGGCCTGCTCTTCTTCTGTGCCCCCACCTGGCCCGTCGCCATCGCCGTGGGCCTGTGCCTGGTGGTCGGCTACGGCCTGGACGCCGCCGACGGCCAGCTCGCCCGCCTGCGCGGCGGCGGCAGCCTGCTGGGGGAGTGGCTGGACCACACCATCGACTCCTTCAAGATCGCCACCCTGCACCTGGCCGTGCTCGTGATGGCCTTCCGCCACTACCACTCGCACGAGTGGCTGCTGGTGCCGTTGGCCTTCGGCGCGGTCTACACCATCCACTTCTTCGGCATGCTGCTCACCGACCTGCTGACCCGCGTGCACCACGCCGGCCGCGGCGAGAAGCTGCCCCCCAAGGGCAAGGGCTCCACCGTCATGTCGCTGGCCAAGGTGCCCACCGACTTCGGCCTGCTGGCGCTGAGCTTCTTCCTGATCGCCTGGCCGCTGGGCTTCAAGGTGCTCTACACCTTCATGTTCGTGTGCACCACGCTCTACACCGTGATGGTGCTGGTGCGCTGGGGCCAGCGGATCAACGCCCTCGACGCGCGCGCCCGCGCCGACCGCCAAGCGGGCCTGCGATGAGCAAGCCGGTCAACCCGATCGTCCCCGAGGTGGGACGCATCCCCGACGCCGTCGTGCCGCAGCACCTGGTGGACCCCACCAAGGGTGTCATCGGCTACGTACCCGGCGCCTGGGACATGTTCCACATCGGTCATCTCAACATCCTGCGCCGCTCCCGGCCGCACTGTGACCATCTGATCGTCGGCTGCGTCTCCGACGAGGCGCTGGAGCGCACCAAGGGCAAGCGCCCGATCGTCACGCTCAGCGAACGCATCGAGATCCTCCAGGCCATTGGCATCGTCGACGAGGTCGTCATCGACGAGGGCAGCAAGGTCGAGGTCTGGCACCGGCACCCCTTCGACGTCCTGTTCAAGGGCGACGACTGGCTGGGCACCCCGAAGGGCGACAAGCTCGAGAAGGACATGGCCAGTGTGGGCGTGCGCGTCCACTACTTCCCCTACACCGCACACACCTCCAGCACCGCCCTGCGCGCGATCATCGCCGATCGCTGACCCACGAAAGGCCCCAAGAAATGCGCATCGCACTCGTCGGAACCCGCGGCGTCCCCGCCCGCTACGGGGGTTTCGAGACCGCCATCGAGGAGATCGGTGCCCGACTGGCCGATGCCGGGCACCACATCACCGTCTTCTGCCGCACCCCCGAGGGCGTCGAGCAGCTCGAGGCCCACAAGGGCATGCATCTGGTGCACCTGCCCGCGCTGCAGAAGCGCTCCCTGGAGACCCTGTCGCACACCGCGCTGAGCGTGGTCGACTCCCACCTCAAGGGCGTCGACGCGGCGATCGTCTTCAATGCCGCCAATGCCCCCTTCCTGCCCGTCATCCGGGCGCGTCGCATCCCCGTCGCCACGCACGTCGACGGCCTGGAGTGGCGCCGCGGCAAGTGGTCGGGCACCGGCCAGCAGTACTACCGCTTCAGCGAGCAGCTGGCGGTGCGCTGGAGCGATGCCCTGATCGCCGACGCCCAGGGCATCGCCGACTACTACACCGAGGAATTCCACGCGCCCACGCGCCTGATCGCCTACGGTGCGCCGATCCTGCACGACCTGCCCACCGCCAAGCTCGAGCCGCTGGGCCTGGAACCGCAGCAGTTCCATTTGGCAGTGGCCCGCTTCGAGCCCGAGAACCACATCCTCGAGATCGTCCAGGGCTATGTGGCCAGCAAGGCGAAGCACCCGCTGGTGGTGGTCGGCTCGGCCCCCTACTCCGACGAGTACACCGCACGGATCACCGCTGCCGCCGACGAGCGGGTCAAGCTGCTCGGCGGCCTGTGGGACCAGGACCAGCTGGACCAGCTCTACGCCCACTCCCTGACCTACCTGCACGGCCACTCGGTGGGCGGCACCAACCCGTCGCTGCTGCGCGCCGGCGGTGCCGGTGCCTTCACCGTCGCTTGGGACGTCGACTTCAACCGCGAGGTGGTGCTCGGCACCGGCGAGTACTTCTCCACCCCCGAGCAGCTGGCCACGATCCTGGAGCAGGTGGAGGGCGAGCCCGAGCGCACCCGCCAGCGAGGACTGGAGCTGCAGGCCTCGATGCACCGCTACGACTGGGACCAGGTGGCCCGCGACTACGAGACGCTGTGCCGCGACCTCGCCGAGCGCAACTACCCGAACAAGCGACCCAGTGGCCGCCGCCACCCGAGCCGCTGGAGCCGTTGACATGCACACCCACACGAAGCCCAGCACCGGCCACCTGGCCGTCGTGCTGGTGAACTACGCCTCGCATGCCCTGCTGGAGCGCAACCTCGACCCCTCGCTCGGCGAGCACGGCATCAGCGTGGTCGTCGTCGACAACTTCTCCAGCGACGCCGAGCAGCAGGCCGTGCGCGAGCTGGCCGCCGACCGCGGCTGGGAGCTGGTGGCCAGCCCCACCAATGTCGGCTTCGGCGACGGCGTGAACCTGGGCGTCACACGGGCCCGCGAGCTGGGCTGCACCAGCGTCGTGCTGCTCAACCCCGACGCCGTGGTCACCATCCCGGTGCTGCAGGAGCTGCACCGCAGCGTCGAGGCCGACCCCGCCGCCCTGGTCTGCCCGCGGATGAACCGCTCCGACGGCCGCCACTACTTCCGCGGTTCCCGCCTGGACTACACCACCGGACACCTCAAGGGCGGCTGGCCCGACGACGGCACCGAGGACGCCGAGGGCCGCTGGAAGCCGTGGCTCACTGCTGCCTGCCTGGCCATCCACCTGAGCGCCTGGGAGCGCATCGGCGGCTTCAGCGAGGGCTACTTCCTGTACTGGGAGGACGTCGACCTCACCCGTCGCGCCGCCGAGGCGGGCCTGCACCTGGTGCTGCGCCAGGACCTGGTGGCCGTGCACGACGAGGGCGGCACCCAGGAGCGCACCGACAGCCGTGCCCTGTCCGACACCTACTACTACTGGAATGCCCGCAACCGGCTGCTCTTCGCCAGCCGCCACCTCGGCCGCGCCGACCTGGCGCGCTGGATCGTGCGCACCCCGGCCGAGAGCTGGGAGATCCTGATGCGCGGCGGCAAGCGACAGCTGCTGCACTCCCGCAGCCCGCTGGTGGCCACCGCGAAGGGCTCGGCCGCCGGCCTGGGCCTGGCGCTCAAGGCCCTGGTGACCGGCCCCGGACGCGACGCGACCACGGCACCGGCCGCTCCGCGACGTGCCAGCTGCCAGGCCGCCGGCCAGGGCGTGGACAGCGTCCTGGTGGCGCACCCCTCGCCCGACCTCTACGGCTCCGACCGCGTCATGCTCGAGACCGTCTCCGGCCTGGTCGAGTCCGGCTCCCGCGTCACCGTCGCCCTGCCCGGCGACGGCCCGCTGGTGCCCGAGCTGACGGCCCGCGGTGCCGAGGTGGTCTTCGTCGAGATGCCGGTGCTGCGCAAGAGCGCACTCAAGCCGCGCGGATTCGTCGAACTGGTGGGCTGCGCCCTGCGCACCCTGCCGCAGCAGCTCGCCCTGGTGCGGCGCGTCGAGGCCGATGCCGTGCTGGTCAACACCGTCACCATCCCGATGTGGGGCCTGGTGGGTCGCCTGGCCGGCCGCTCCGTGGTCGTGCACGTCCACGAGGCCGAGGGCTCGGCCTCGATGCTGGTCAAGCGGGTGCTCTACGCGCCGCTCTTCCTGGCCCACCACCTGGTGCTCAACTCCACCTTCGCCGAGCAGGTGCTCACCAGCGCCTACCCGTCGCTGGGCCGCCGCTCGACGGTGGTCTACAACGGCGTGCCCGGGCCCGCCGAGGTGGAGCCGCTGCGGGCAGAACCCGTGCCGGTCAACCTGCTGTTCATCGGCCGCCTGTCGCCGCGCAAGGGCCCCGACGTGGCCGTCGACGCCCTGGCCGAGCTGACCCGTCGCGGGATCGACGCCCGCCTGGGCCTTCTGGGCGCGGTCTTCCCCGGCTACGAGTGGTTCGAGGAGGAGTTGCACGAGCAGGTCGAGCGCCTCGGTCTGGCCGACCGGGTCGACTTCCTGGGCTTCCGTCCCACGGTGTGGCCCACCATGGCCGAGCACGACATCGTGCTGGTGCCCTCGGTGGCCGACGAGCCCTTCGGCAACACCGCCGTCGAGGCGATCCTGGCCGGACGTGCGCTGGTGGTCAGCGACACCTCAGGCCTGCGCGAGGCCTCCAGCGGCTTCGAGGCGGTCCGTCGCGTCGAGGCAGGCAGCCCGTCGGCGATCGCCGACGGTGTGGCCAGCCTGGTCGAGGACTGGGCCCTGGTGTGCGAGCAGGTGGTGGCCGACAGGGCCAGTGCGATGCGTCGCTACGGCCCCGAGGTCTACCGGGCAGCCATCGTCGCCGAGGTGGAGCGCGCGGTGCTCGGGCGCAGCAATGCATGAGCGGGTTGTCGGTCACGTCCGCGCCGGCCGCCCCGGCCCGCAAGCCCCGCATGGCCTGGCCCGACGTGGCCAGGGGACTGTGCATGGTCATCGTCGTGCTGTGGCACAGCTCGCTGTGGGTGACCGAGGAGATGAACAAGGGGGTGCAGGGGCCCTGGTTCCGGCTGGGACTGTTCCTGACGCCGCTGCGGATGCCGCTGTTCTTCTTCATCTCGGGCTTCTTCGCCACCCGGGCCGTGCGTCGGCCCCTGGCGGCGACGAAGGCACGCACCGTCGGCATGTACTACCTGTACGCGGTGTGGACCGCGCTGTTCGTCTCGCGGCTGCTGCTGCCGCAGGCGCGCGGCGGCCACGACCTGCCGCGAGCGGACCAGTTCCTGCTCGCGCTGCTGCTGCCGACCAGCTTCTGGTACCTGTGGTGCCTGGCCTTCTACTTCCTGCTCACCCATGCCCTGCTGAAGCTCCTCGGTGACCGCTCGGTCTGGCTGCTGCTGCCGCTGGCGGTGCTCTCGGTGCTGGCACCCCTGGTGCGCCAGCACACGCTCGGGTGGGTCGAGGCCCCGCTGGATGCCGTGAAGGCGTCCTCGGTGCTGGCCAACTACCTGTGGTTCTTCGGCGGAGTGGTGCTGGTGCCGCTGTGGACGCGGCTGATGGAGCGGGCCCGCTGGGCCTGGTGTGCGATCGGGGCCCTCGCCTACGTGGCGATCTTCTGGGTTGCCCTGACGATGGGCGCACTGGGCGAGATCAGCTGGCACATGCTGCCGCTGTCGGTGCTGTCACTGGCCACGGCCGGGCAGGTGCTGGCCCTGGCCCCGATGGACGGCCGTGTGGGGCGCCTGCTGCAGCGCATCGGGCGCGACACGCTGCCGATCTACATCTTCCACATCTTCCTGCTCTCGGTCTTCGGCGCGGGCGTGACCCTGAGCGGGGTGATGCCGACGCTGCGGGCCCACCAGGCAGTGGCCAACTGGGTGCTGCCCCCGGTGATGATGCTGGTCTTCGTGCCGCTGGCGCTGGCCATCGCCGCGCTGCTGCGCAGCACCCCGCTGGGCGTGCTGCTCAAGGCCCCGGCCCGGCTGGTGGCAGCTCCCGAGGGCGTCACTCCGCGACGCGCGCGAAACTGAACCTTCACTGAACCTGCGCCATTCGGGCCCGAAGGGCGCCGGATGCCAAATTGGCCCGCCCCGCCCCGCGGGGCGGGCCCTTTTCCTGTCCTGCGGCGGATCGGGGCGACGATGTCACCGTCGGACGGCGACAAGCGCACTGTGCATCGGCTGAGAGCCCCTGCGATCGGCGCAATTCTCTAGCACGTCGCTCATAGTCTTGGTTCGGCTGCATGCACCGGGGGGTGCATGGATGCTGGCGTACCTCACGAGGGTTCGCCCCATGATTCTCGGGAAAGTTGTGCCAATGATTCATCTGCGTTCGTCGTCTGCTCGACCCAGTGGTGTCACCGGACTGGCCCTGGCCGCAGTGCTCGGCCTGTCGACCATCACCGCACCCCTGGCCCAGGCCGCACCCAGCGACTACACGCTGGTGGAACGCGACGCCACCAAGGGCGTCACCGCCGATGCGCTGCCGACCACGCAGATCGACGGCATCGCCTGGGACCAGGAGATCGTGGGCAACAAGGTCTACGTGGGTGGCGAGTTCGCCAATGCCCGCCCCGCCGGTGCCGCCCCCGGCACCCAGCTGACGCCACGTGCGAACCTGCTGGCCTATGACCTGGCCACCGGAGAGCTGGACCAGAACTTCACGCTCGACACCAATGGCCGCGTCAATGCCATTGCCAAGTCGCCCGACGGCTCCCGCGTCTATGTCGGCGGTTCCTTCACCAGCGTCAACGGCCAGAACCGCTACCGCATCGCCGCCTTCGACACCGCCACCGGCAAGCTCGTCTCCAGCTTCGCCCCCGCCATCAATGCCTCGGTGATGGCCATCACCGTCACCGACACCGCGGTCTACGTCGGTGGCGGCTTCGGCTCGGTCAACGGCAATGTCCGCACCCGCCTGGCCGCCTTCGACCCGAAGACCGGCGCCCTGCTCGGCTGGGCCCCCAGCGCGAACCGGATCGTGCGCGCACTGACCACCACCCCGGACGGCAGCCGCGTCATCGCCGGCGGCCTGTTCAGCACCATCAACGGCGCCAGCTCGCCCGGCACCGCCTCGCTGGATGCCGCCGACGGCACGCTGTACTCCTTCCGTTTCAACAACTACGTGCGCAATGGCACCGACAACACCGGCATCTACAGCCTCACCAGCGACGGCACCAGCATCTTCGCCACCGCCTTCAACTACGGCGAGGGGCTCTTCGAGGGCGTCGCCCGCCTGGAGCCCTACACCGGCGAGATCGTCTGGCTGGCCGACTGTCACGGCGACTCCTATGACGCCACCGCCATGGACGGCGCGGTCTACGTCGCCAGCCATGAGCACAACTGCGAGAACATCGGCTCCTTCCCACAGCTGGGCGACGACGTCTTCAAGCGCGCCACCGCCTTCGCCTACGAGCCCAGCGGCACCGTGCGCGCGAACCGCCAGCGGGGCTACAGCAACTTTGGGGGCATGCCCGCCACCACCCAGGTGAACTGGTTCCCCGAGCTCACCCCCGGCAACAAGTCGGGCATGAACCAGGCCTCCTGGACCGTCGAGGCGGGCCAGGGCTATGTGGTGATGGGCGGCGAGTTCCCCACCGCCAACGGCAAGCCGCAGGAGGGCCTGGTGCGCTTCGCGCGTCCCGGCATCGCCCCCAGCAAGGAGGGCCCGGTGGTCGGTGGCGCCGAGTTGAAGACCACCGCGACGCCCTCCGGATCGATCATCCTGCTGAGCTGGAACAGCTCCTATGACCGTGACAACGGCCCGATGACCTATTCCATCCACCGCAGCGACAACCCGACTCAGCCCATCGACACCATCAAGGCCACCTCCTACTGGTGGGACACCCCGCGCCTGTCGTGGAGCGACGACTCGCTGAGCGAGGGACAGAGCGCCACCTACTGGGTGGTGGTGACCGATGCCGACGGCAACCGGGTCCGCGGAGACAACGTGACGGCCACGGCGGGCAAGGCCGACCCCTCGGCCGCCTACCTGGCCCGTGTGATGGGCGACGCGCCCAGTCACTACTGGCGCCTGGACGAAGCCAGCGGCACCACCGCCAAGGACCTGGCCGGCAGCAACCCGCTGTGGCTCGACCGCACCGCAGTGCGCAACCAGCCCGGCATCACCGCCGGCAATGCCTCCACCGCCTTCGCCAGCACCGCCTACGGCGCGGCCAGCTATGACTACGAGACGGCCCCCAACAACTACACGACCGAGGCCTGGATCAAGACCACCTCGACCAGGGGCGGCGCCATCGTCAACATGGGCACCTCCTACGACACCTACTCCAGCGCCTACGACCGCCACATCTACATGACCAACAGCGGCCAGCTGGCGATGGGCCTCAACTCGGGCGGCCGCCGCGCGGTGATCTCGCCCAACCGCTACAACGACGGCCAGTGGCACCACGTCGCCAGCACACTGTCGAGCGCCGGTATGAAGCTCTACGTCGACGGCAAGCTGGTGGGCAGCAATCCCAACCACACCACCGGCCAGGCCATGCGCGGCTACTGGCGTGTGGGTGGCGACACGGTCACCGGTCTGCCGAGCCAGCCCTCCTCCCGCTGGTTCCGCGGCCAGATCGACGAGGTGGCCGTGTACCCGACGGCACTGGGCGAGGAGCAGCTGCGGCTGCACGCCGCCGCCGGGGGTGTGCAAATGCCCAATGCGGCACCCAGCGCCGCCTTCGATTCCACCTGCACCGATGCCGCCTGCGCCTTCGACGCCACCGCCAGCCGCGACTCCGACGGCCGGATCACCAGCCACCAGTGGGACTTCGGCGACGGCAGCACTGGCACCGGGCAGACCGCCAGCCACACCTACGCCAGCTCCGGCAGCTACCAGGTCACCCTGACCGTCACCGACGACAAGGGCGCCACGAAGGCGATCACCAAGACCGTCCAGGTCACGGTGCCTGCCCCGGCGGAGCCCGCCCCCGCCGAGCCCGCCCCGACCGAGCAGCCCACCGCCCCCGCCGCCGACGGCATCGTCGCCCGCGACGACTTCTCCGGCATCCGGACCCGCTGGGGCAGTGCCACCACCGGTGGAGCCTGGAGCTACACCGCCGGTGCCAACTCCTTCAGCACCGTCGACGGCACCGGGCGGATGAGCCTGGCCGCCGGCGCCACGGCCATTGCCTCGCTGGCCGAGGTGCAGGCCACCGATGTCACCGTGCAGACCAGCGTGTCGATCGACAAGACCACCACCGGGGGCGGCGTCAACATCTTCCTGGCGGGCCGGCGCACCGCTGCCGGCGAGTACCGCGCCAAGCTGCGCCTGCTGTCCACCGGGCAGGCCAACCTGGCGGTGTCCAAGGTGGTCGCCGGCAAGGAGACCGTGCTCAAGGAGATCGTCGCCGCCGAGAACTACACCCCCGGCAGCGTGGTCACCGTCGAGCTCGACATCACCGGCCAGACCGTCGCCGCCAAGGCCTGGACGCCCACCGAGGCCGAACCCACCACGGCAACCGTGAGTGTCCAGGACAGCACGCTCCAGACGGCGGGTAGCGTCGGCCTTGTTGGCTATGCCTCCGGCAGCGCCACCAATGCCCCCTACCAGCTGGCCTTCGACGACCTGGTGGTCACCAGCAAGGCCTGATCCTCGACCGATCACCGGAAGTACCCCCGGGTCCGGTCCCGCTGCGCAGTGGGGCCGGACCTGCCGCCACCACCCGGTGGCCGGCACGACCCACCCCCCAGGATCACTGATCGGGTCCCCCCGAACGTGGAGAAAGACGAAGAGACGCCCACATGCCAACCCCCCTCGTGAACCACGCACTACGGATCGCGGCCAGCTCGGCCGCAGCCACCCTGTTGCTGCTCGCGCAGCCCGCCACCGAGGCCAGTGCGTCGGTCACCTCCACCTACAACGTCGTTCCGCGCTCGGCCACCGACGTGACCGCCGATGCGTTGCCGACCACACAGATCGACGGCATCGCCTGGGACCAGGAGATCGTCGGCAACACCGTCTACGTCGGCGGCGAGTTCGCCAATGCCCGCCCCGCCGGTGCCGCCCCCGGCACCCAGCTCACTCCGCGCAGCAACCTGCTGGCCTATGACCTGGCCACCGGCGTCCTGCGCCCCGGCTTCGCCCCGGTCGTCAACGGCGCCGTGCGCACCGTCACCGTCTCCCCCGACGGCAGCAAGCTCTACATCGGCGGCAACTTCACCGCCGTCAACGGCCAGCCGCGCCAGCGCATCGCCGCCTTCAACACCTCCGACGGCAGCCTCGACGCCGACTTCCACCCCGACGCCAATGCCGAGGTCACCGGCATCGTCGCCACCAATGAGGTGGTCTACTTCGGTGGCGCCTTCTCCACGGTCGACGGCAATCCCCGCGGTCGGCTGGCTGCCGCCACCACCGGTGGCGCACTGACGGGCTGGACGCCGGTCGCCGACCTCACCGTGCAGTCGGTGGTGCTCACCCCCGACGGCTCCCAGGTGGCCGTCGGCGGCAGCTTCAATGCTGTCAACGGCCAGCCCAGCCCCGGCCTGGCCTTCATCAACCCGGTCAACGGCACCATGACGCCGATGGCTGCCACCCAGGTGGTGCAGAACCACGGCACCACCTCGGGCATCTACTCCCTGGTCAACGACGGCACCAACCTGCTGGCCACCGGCTGGTGGTACGGCGGGGTGGGCAGCTTCGAGGGCGTCATGAGCATGGAGCCGCGCACCGGCAGCATTCGCTGGCTGGCCGACTGCCACGGCGACTCCTATGACGCCACCAGCATGGACGGCACCACCTACTCCGTGAGCCACCACCACACCTGCACCAACATGGGCTCCTTCAACGAGCAGGTCCCGCAGGTCTTCGAGCGCACCCAGGCCTTCACCGACCGGGCCACCACCATCACCCGGCACGACCAGACCGGCTACCACGACTTCCACGGCCAGCCGGCGCCCAGCCGCGTCGAGTGGGCGCCCAAGCTGGAGGCCGCGAACCTGTCGCGCATGTGGCAGGCCGCCTGGACCGTCGAGTCCGGCCAGGGCTATGTGGTGATGGGTGGCGAGTTCCCCAGGGTCAACGGCCAGCCGCAGCAGGGTCTGGTGCGTTTCGCGCGCCCGGGCATCGGGCCGGGCAAGTCCGGCCCGCAGTACACGTGGAACTGGACGCCGACGGCCACCGTCGTGGGCACCAGCGTGAAGATTGCCTGGCCGGCCAATGTCGACCGTGACGACCTGGAGCTGACCTACCGGCTCTACCGCGACGACCGGCCCGGCACCCCGATCGCCACCACCACGGCAGAGTCGGCCTGGTACGAGCGTCCCGTGCTCGGCCACCTGGACACCGACCTGACAGTCGGCAAGAGCTACTCCTACTGGGTGACGGCCACCGACGCCAATGGCAACGTGGCGCAGAGCCAGCGCGTGCGCGTCACCGCCGGCAGCACCAGCATCCCGGCCACCGACTACAGCCGGGCGGTCGACGCCGACGGTGCCTGGCACTACTGGCGCCTGCTGGAGAACCCCGGCGCCACGACCTCGATCGACTGGCGTAAGGGCAATGACCTGGTGCTCGGCTCCGGGGTCACCCTCGGCCAGGCCGGGGCCATCGGCGACGGTACCGACTCGGCCGCCCGTTTCGACGGCACCGCGGCGAGCCGTTCCCACACCGCCAGCGCCCAGGATGCTCCGCAGAGGTTCACCATCGAGCTGTGGATGAAGACGGCGACGACCGCCGGCGGCAAGCTGGTGGGCTTCGGCGACCAGCCCACCGCCGACAGCCGCTACCACGACCGTGCCGTCTACATGGGCACCGACGGCCGGCTGCACTTCGGGTTGTGGAATGGCTCGGCCAAGGTGATCTCCTCGGCCACCAGCTTCAACGACGACAAGTACCACCACGTGGTGGCCAGTGTCGGGGACGGTGGCCAGCAGCTGTGGGTGGACGGGCGCCTGGCGGCGGCCGACTCCACCACCACCCAGGCCACCCAGGACATCTTCGGCCACTGGCGGGTGGGCGGCGACCAGCTCGGCGGTTGGCCCAGCGCCGAGGGCGTCACCAATGACTTCGCCGGCACCCTCGACGAGGTGGCGGTCTACACCACGCCGTTGACCCGCGACCAGGTGCGCAGCCACTACACCGCCAGCGGCCGCAGCCTGCCGCTGCCGGCGCTGCCGAAGGACCCCTATGGTTCGGCGGTGGTGGCCGACGAGCCGCGGTTGCTGTGGCGCCTGGACGAGACGCGCGCCCCGGTCGTGCTGGATGCCTCGCAGAACCTCACCAACGGCACCTGGTTCGGCACCCCGACGATGCGCACCCCCAGCCCCGTCACCGGCGCCGCCGGCACCGGCGTCCTGCTGGACGGCTCGGCCACCGGGATCGCGGCGGATGCCCACGTCAACGGCCCGCAGGTCTTCTCCACCGAGACCTGGTTCAGTACCACCAGCACCGCAGGCGGCAAGCTGGTGGGCTTCGGCAACGAGCGCACCGGGCTGTCCTCGCACTACGACCGCCACACCTGGATGGACCCCGAGGGCCGCCTGCACTTCGGCGTCTACTCGGGCGGCTTCAGGACCGTCGACTCGGCCAAGGCCTACAACGACGGCAAGTGGCACCACGTGGTGTCCAGCATGGGCCCCAATGGCATGCAGATGTTCGTCGACGGGGAGCTGGTCGGCACCAACCCGACCGCCACCGCCGAGGACTTCGCCGGCTACTGGCGCGTGGGTGGCGACTCCACCTGGAGCGGTTCGCCATGGTTCGCCGGAGCCATGGACGAGACCGCCGTCTACGGCCAGGTGCTGTCCGCCGACCAGGTGCGCGCCCACTACCGGGCCTCGGCTGCCACCCGCAACCAGGACCCGGAGCCCAGCTTCACCGTCACCTGCAGCGGAGCGACCTGCACCTTCGACGCCTCGGCCAGCACCGATCCCGACGGCATCGTCGGCTCCCACTCCTGGGACTTCGGCGACGGCACCAGGGCCACCGGTGTGAAGGCCACCCGCACCTTCACGACCGGTGGCACCCACACCGTCACCCTGACGGTGGCCGATGACCAGGCCGCCAGGGCGACCACCACCCGCCAGGTGAGCGTCACCGTCGACAACAAGGCGCCGGTGGCCGACATCAAGGCCACCTGTGACGGACTGGACTGCACCTTCGACGGCACCGGCTCGACCGACGCCGAGGGCCCGGTCAAGTCCTACCTGTGGGACTTCGGTGACGGCACCACCAGCACCGAGCCCAAGGCGGCGCACGGCTACGCCAAGGCCGGCACCTACACCGCCACCCTGACGGTGACCGATGCCGACGGTGCGCGCACCACCAGCACGCACCAGGTGGTGCTCACGCCCGAGAACGTCGCCCCGACGGCAGCTTTCACGCCCACCGTCGACGACCTGGCGTTGAGCGTCGACGCCTCGGCCAGCACCGACCCCGACGGCACCATCGCCTCCTATGCCTGGGACTTCGGCGACGGCACCATGGCCACCGGGGTGAAGGCCACCCACACCTATGCCGAGCCGGGCACCTACCCGGTCATCCTGACGGTCACCGACGACAAGGGCGGCACCAACAGCCGCACCGTCGAGGTCACCGCCGCAGGGCCCACCAACCAGCCCCCGACGGCCACCTTCGATGCCCTCGTCGACGGCCGTAGCGTGGCCTTCGATGCCAGCCCCAGCAGCGATCCCGACGGGACCATCGTCAGCTGGGAGTGGGCCTTCGGTGACGGAACCACCGGCACCGGCGAGACGGTGACGCACACCTATCCCGATGCCGGCAGCTACACCGCCACGCTGACCGTCACCGACGACAGCGGGCAGAAGGTGACCACCACCCGGGCCGTCACCATCGCCGAGAAGGCCAACCAGGCCCCGACGGCCGCCTTCACCGGCACCGTCGACGGCCTCGCCCTGCAGCTGGATGCCAGCGGCTCCACCGACGCCGACGGCTCCATCGCCAGCTACGAGTGGACCTTCACCGACGGCAGCACCGCCACCGGCCGCACGGTGCAGCACGTCTTCACCGAGGCCGGCAGCCAGGAGGTGAGGCTCACCGTCGTCGATGATGCGGGCGCCAAGGCCACCACCAGCCAGGGCTTCACGGTGGTGGCCCCGCTGGCCCCGGCCCCGGAGGCGACGGTCATCGCCCGCGATGCCTTCGGCCAGACCGAGACCCGCTGGGGCACCGCCGACCTGGGCGGCGCCTGGAGCCACCCGGTGGCCCCTGCCGCCTTCACCACCGATGGCAGTGCCGGGCTGCAGGAACTGGGCGCCGGCAGATCGGCCCGGGCCCTGCTCACCGGAGTCCAGGCCAGCGATGTCACCATCGGGGCCGACCTGTCCGTCGACCGCATCCCCACCGGCTCCGGCCTCTACAGCCAGCTGC
The DNA here is from genome assembly GCF_043424415.1 of Luteococcus sp. Lineage (NCBI taxonomy): Bacteria > Bacillati > Actinomycetota > Actinomycetes > Propionibacteriales > Propionibacteriaceae > Luteococcus > Luteococcus sp. The sequence goes on from NZ_JBHWOO010000016.1 coordinate 16,752, forward strand.
TGGCCCGCCAGGGCAGCACCGGCTACTACGGGCTGGGCACCCGCTGGCGTCCCGACGGCAAGCTGGAACTGCTGGTCTACCGCAACAGCGGGGGAGTGACCAGCACCCTCAAGCAGGCCGCCGTCAGCGGCACCACCTACCGGCCCGGTAGCGTCCTGCACGTCCGCTTCGAGGTGAGTGGCTCGCCGGCCACCCTCTCGGGCAGTCTCTGGGCCGACGGCCAGCAGCCCCCGGCCACCGCGCAGATCAGCGTCACCGACGCCACCGCGGCGCTCCAGCGCCCCGGGGCGGTCGGGACCCACGCCTATCTCTCGGGCAGCACCACCAACGGTCCGGTCACCCTGGCCATGGACAACTTCGTCGTCACCAAGGAGAACTGATGAGCCCCACCAACAGCCCACGCTCCATCGGACTGGCACTGGCGACAGTGCTTGTTGCTGGCGGCCTGGCTGGATGCTCCCAGGGCGACATCCAGGTCAACCCCACCGCCGAAGCCTCGGCCAGCGCGTCGGCGAGCGTGCAGGCCTCGGCCCAGCCGCGTGCCGAGGACAGCGCCCAGGCCAGCGGCACCGCCAGCCCCTCGCGCACGGCGCTGCCCTCCGAGGAGCCCAGCAAGGCCCCCGTCAAGCCCACCCCGGTCGTCACCCGTCCGGTCAAGGCCCCCCAGGGCGGCAGCGTGCACGCCACCGTCAAGGCCAAGCCGGTCACGAGCGCGAAGGCGGTGGACCTCAATGCCACCTCGGTGGTCTCCCAGAAGGTGCACCTGCGCCTGGCCTCGGTGAAGGCCACGCAGATCGAGGCCACCATCCCCGGCGACCGATCGGGCCCGGGCATCCAGTTCACCGTCGAGGTGGACAACCAGTCCGCCAGCCCGATCGACACCGGCGCGGCCGTGGTCAACGTCTACGGCTCCGACCAGTCGCCGGCCGACCTGAACAGCGGCGCCCCCACGAAGGTGCTGCCGGCCACCATCCCGGCCGGCGGCAAGGCCACGGGCGTCTACTCCTTCCGGATCGACCAGGCCAAGCGCAGGCCGGTCCTGGTGGAGGTCGCGCTGGCACCCGGCCACGACGTGGCGGTCTTCCGCGGTGACATCGGCTGACCTGCACCCTCCAGCACCACCGTCCACGCCCAGGGGCTCGGGGGCAACAGCTGCCGGGAGCCCCTGGGCGTCGCACGGGTCTCCACCCGGGAAAGGGCTGACGGACTGCTGAGAGGTCACTGTGCCGCACGCTGGGGGCGACGATGCCGGGGGCATACTTGGTCCTTGGCGCCCTCGGGGCCGGGCCAGCCCCGGGGTCGGGCGCCGGGTACCGCAGAGCTTCTGCGGGGCCGTGGCCCGGCCGGCGCCATCACGATCCAGGAGGACCAATGGACCTGCGCACCTATGTTGCGATCATTCGCAAGTACCTGCCGCTGCTCGTCATCGCGGGGCTGGTGGGGCTGCTGCTCGGTTTCGCATACTACAAGTCGCAGCCCAAGCAGTATGCGGCCGACGTGCAGTTCTACGTCAGCACCCCGGTGCCCGACGGGATCAGTGCCCAGTCCAGCGGCCAGTTCGCCACCGGCCGCATGACCTCCTACGTGGAGCTGCTCAGCAGCCAGGAACTCGGCTCCCGCGTGGTCAAGGCCAGCGGCGTCGACCTGGACGCAGACCAGGTGGCCAGGCGGATCACGGCCACCACCACCACCGACTCGGTGCTGGTCAAGGCCCGCGTCACCGACACCGATCCGCAGCGTGCACTCAAGATCTCCGAGGGCGTCGCCAAGGTCTTCGGCCCGATGGTCGACCAGCTCGACAACTCCGGCCGCAAGGTGCCGATCGTGCAGATCAACACCGTCTCCGCGCCCAA